>JADFVG010000026.1 GCA_015222405.1 Chloroflexota bacterium | reverse complement strand
GGGTATCCCAAACCCATTTCCTCAAGGTAGCCCGGGGGAAAGGTCTCCACCATCACATCGGCGGTCTTCGCCAGTTTCTTCAGGACCTCCCGCCCGTCGGCGGTTTCCAGGTTCAGGGTAATGCTCCTTTTGCTGGTATTGAAATGAAACCAGTAAAGGCTCTTTTCGGGGTCGAGCTCGTCGTGGAAGAAAGGGCCGATATTCCTCATCGGATCGCCGCCAGGCCTCTCGATCTTGATCACGTCAGCACCAAGGTCAGCGAGAAGCTTGGTGCAGTACACCCCTTTCTCATCTGCCAGATCGAGCACCTTTATGTCTCCAAGCAAGGCATCCTGTTCGGTCATCTTCTTTAGCCTCCTTTTCTGCGTTTCAAGAAGGGCGCTGCTTTCACCAGCCCTGGGGGGGGGCATCGCCTCCCTATTATCTAGATCAGGTGTTTCTCAGTCCTTCTTCTTGAAGCCTGCCACCCTGTCCGCAGTATCTTTAATCGCAAACTCGCTTTTGGCTTCCAATTCTAAACCTTTTTCCAACGTATCTCTCAAGCCACGATTGTAAAGATACTTGTAGGCAGCAACGGCATCAGGACTGTTGGCCATTATCTTGCTTGCCAGCTCTTGCACAGTCTCTTCAAGTTTGTCCTTGGGGACTGCCTTATTTATCAAACCAATGCGCTCTGCTTCCTGCGCCGTGATCATTTCAGCAGTAAAGGATAGTTCCTTAGCCTTCAGAACCCCGATAGTCCGGGGCAAACGCTGGCTCATACCCCAGCGAGGCACAAGCCCCCAGCGGACATGGGTATCCCCAAGTCTGGCCTCTTCCGAGGCTATGATCAGATCACAACTCAGCATTATTTCTAGTGCCCCGGTCAAACAATATCCGTTGACCATAGCTATTACGACTTTAGGTAAGCCCTGTATAGTATCGATCACTCCCCTAGATTGATCATCCAGCGTAGGTCCTACGCGTCCTCCCTCGAGTCCACGCTCGCCTAGCGACACCAAATCCACCCCGGCAGAAAAGGCACGCCCCGCTCCAGTAAGCACTACTACCTTCACGTCGCTATCTTGGCCCGCATCCTCCACAGCCGCCTTGAGCTCAGAAAGAACTGTCGGGCTCAGGGCATTCATGACCTGGGGACGGTTTATAGTTATCTTGGCAACACCCTCCTTTTTTTCATATATTATGGTTTCATACGACATCGCTCGGCCTCCTTCTCCCCGCAAGTCTAGCCTTTTCGCCCGATAAGCGCAAGAGGCTCATCACCGGGAAAGTCAAGAGTCTGGTAGCCTAGCCTGCCTGGAACGCCGAACTGGCCCGGGGATCTGAACCCGAGTTAGCTTGACAACCGGAGGGCAGGCATCTACCATTGCCTCATGAATGAAAAGGCCCTATGCCGAACAAAGGCCTATTGATAGGGCAGACCTGGTAACGGATATGGTGAAGATAAAGCATCCCTTCCAGAAACGGATAGAGGCAAGGAGAGAAATCGATTGCCGAGGAGTACGCCATGTTTGACCAGCACAAGTTGGAGCAAATAAGGGAGCGCGAGATGGAGTGGGCAAGGAAAGCATCCAAATCAGAGGAAAGGCAAGACCGCTTCACCACCACCTCCGGAATACCCATTAAGAGGCTGTATGCACCAGGAGACACTGCTGGGATAGACTATTTAGCGGACGTGGGCTTTCCCGGGGAATATCCCTTCGTTCGCGGTATTCATCCTACGGGGCATAGAGGGCGGCTGTGGACGATGCGCATGTTCTCTGGTTTCGGCACCGCTGAGGAGACCAACCAACGCTTTAAGTATCTCCTCAAACATGGCGAAACAGGATTGAGTGTTGCCTTTGATATGCCTACCCTCATGGGCTACGACGCCGATGCCCCTGAGGCAAGAGGGGAGTTCGGCAAGTGCGGTGTGGCAATCTCCTCCCTTGCCGATATGGAGGTGCTTTTTGATGGCATCCCCCTGGACCAGGTAACCACATCGATGACCATCAATGGCCCGGCGGCCGTGATCTGGGCGATGTACGTCGTTGCCGCTGAGAAGCGCGGCATCCCTATGGAGAGACTGGGAGGGACAATCCAGAATGATATCCTCAAGGAATACATCGCCCAGAACGAATACCTCTTCCCTCCCCAGCCTTCTATGCGCCTCATTGTGGACACCTTTGAGTTCGGCGCCAAGCACCTCCCTCTTTGGAATACTATCAGCATTAGCGGCTATCATATCCGCGAGGCGGGGGCCACCGCCGCTCAGGAACTGGCCTTCACCTTGGCCGATGGCTTGACCTATGTAGAGGCAGGCGTAGAACGAGGCTTGAAGGTGGATGATTTCGCTCCCAGGCTGAGCTTCTTCTTCAACGTGCACAATGACTTTTTCGAAGAGATCGCCAAGTTCCGTGCCGCTCGGCGCATCTGGGCCCAGGAGATGAGAAGCAGGTATGACCCCAAGAATGAGCGCTCTCTGTGGCTTCGTTTTCACACCCAGACCGCGGGCTGCACCCTGACTGCGCAGCAACCAGAGAACAACAGCGTACGTGTCGCCCTTCAAGCCCTGGCCGCAATATTAGGCGGCACCCAGTCTTTACATACCAATGCTTTAGACGAGGCCTGGGCTCTGCCCTCGGATAAGGCGGTTCTCATCGCTCTCAGGACGCAGCAAATCATTGCTCATGAGAGCGGGGTGGCGAGCATCGTTGATCCGCTGGGGGGCAGCTTCACAATAGAGGCCCTGACCAATAACATGGAGGATGCTTGCTACGATTACTTCCAAAAGATAGATTCCCTGGGGGGCGTCATCCCCGCTATAGAGAAGGGCTTCTTCCAGCGTGAAATCGCCGAGGCTGCCTATCGCCACCAGCGGGAGATCGAGAACAAAGAGCGCATCGTGGTCGGGGTCAACGATTACGTTATCGATGAGCCTCTAGCCATCCCCATCCTGGAAATGGACGAGGAGGGCGAAAGAAGGCACCTAGAGCGCCTAAATCGGGTGCACCGCCAGCGAAGCGCCAGCGATGTGGCGCAACGGCTCAGGCAGCTTCGCCGTGCTGCCCAGGGAACGCAGAATCTCATGCCCTATATCATGGAGGCGGTGCGTGCCCATGCCACGCTGGGCGAGGTCTGTGACGTGTTCCGCGAGGTATTCGGGGTGTATAGCCCGGCGAAGGTTTTTTGATTCGACAGACGTTCAGCTTTCCCCTATTGCATCCCTCAGTTGCCGAACGAAGGATGCTACCGCCTGCGTTGGATGATCACTATTCTCCACGATATCCAGGATTCGGCTGCCCAGGATCACCCCATCGGCGAGCTTTGCTACCCAGCGAGCCTGCTCGGGGGTTGAGATGCCAAAGCCAACACAGATGGGCTTGGAGGTTTTACGCCTCAACCTGTCCACAAGGCTCTCGAGGTCCGCAGGCAGCGCCTCTCTGGCACCGGTAACGCCCCTGAGCGACACCAAATAGATGAAGCCCTGCGACCTAGCAGCTATGCGGCCAAGGCGCTCCTCTGTGGTGGTGGGGCCAACCAGGTAAATGAGGTCCAGTCGATCTCTCCGTGTCAGCCTTTCCAGCTCCCTGCCCTCCTCAGGTGGCAGGTCGGGGACGATCAGCCCATCGACGCCTGCATCGGCACAGGCGCGGCAAAACGAAGAGAGCCCGTAACGCAGCACAGGGTTGTAATAGGTCATGAAAATAAGCGGCGCGCCAACCATTTGACGGAGCTGGTGAGCAACCTCCAGACAGCGCTGTGGGGTGATTCCCTGCTGAAGGGCCCGGTAGCTTGCCCGCTGGATGGTTGTGCCATCGGCCAGGGGGTCGGAGAAAGGGATGCCCAGCTCCACCATGTCGCAGCCGCTCTCGACCAGGGCAGGCACCAATTCCAATGTAGCCTCGATGCTGGGGTATCCAACAGTGAGGTAGGCGATTAATGCCTTATGTCCCGGCATGGCAAATATGGACTCAATGCGCGTCATAGTTGAATCCCCGTTGCCTGGGCTACGATATCAAGGTCTTTATCTCCCCGCCCGCTTAGATTGACCAGAATGATTTGCTCCCGGGGTAATTGACGGGCGAGTTCGGCGGCATAGTAGATGGCATGGGCAGGCTCTAGAGCAGGGATGATCCCCTCCTTTTCACACAGCAGTCGGAATCCCTCCAGCGCCTCCTCATCGCTAACGGCAACGTAGCTTGCCCGCCCGCTCTCTTTATAGTAGCTGTGCTCAGGGCCCACCCCGGGGTAGTCAAGCCCCGCCGAGATGCTATGGGTGGGCTGAATCTGCCCAGCCTCGTCCTGGAGGATATGGGATTTCGTGCCATGAAGCACCCCGATGCTTCCCGCTACCAGGCTGGCACCGTGCTTCCCGCTCGCCAGTCCCAGCCCACCAGCCTCAACCCCGATAAACTTTACCTCGGAGTCAGCTAAGGGGTGAAAGAGGCCCATGGCATTGCTGCCACCGCCCACACAGGCTACAGCATAATCGGGCAGACGACCGGCGGCCTCTAGCATTTGCCAGTGGGCTTCCTTTCCTATGACCAACTGGAAATCACGCACCATCATCGGGTAGGGGTGGGGGCCAACGACGCTGCCCAGGAGGTAGTGGGTGGAATCGACATTTGTCACCCAGTCGCGGATGGCCTCGTTGATGGCATCCTTGAGCGTTTGACTGCCGCTGCTCACCGGCCGCACCTCGGCGCCCAACAGCTTCATGCGGAAGACGTTTAAAGACTGGCGGCGAATATCCTCCTCCCCCATGTAGACGATGCACTCAAGCCCCAGCATGGCACAAACGGTAGCTGCGGCCACGCCGTGCTGACCAGCACCCGTCTCAGCAACAACGCGCCTCTTTCCCATGCGCTCCGCCAGCAGTCCCTGACCCAGGG
>JADFVG010000207.1 GCA_015222405.1 Chloroflexota bacterium | reverse complement strand
CAGCACCCCTTCGATTTCGGCCATAATTTGTTCATCGTTAAAGTGGCGTGCAGTGATGGCACCGCTGGGGCAGGCCGCTGCACAGGTGCCACAGCCCTTACATAAGGCCTCGTTTATGATAGATACGTTTTTCTCCTCATCAAAAGAGATGGCCTTATAGGGGCAGAGATCGAGACAAGTCTTACAACCGGCACACTTTGTCTCATCGACGACTGATGTCGCCGCCTCGATCTCGATCTTGCCCATGCTAATCATGGCCAAAGCCCGGGCTGCTGCCGCTGAAGCCTGAGCTACGCTCTGAGGAATGTCCTTGGGTGACTGACAGCAACCCACTATAAAAATGCCATCACTCATTGTAGCCACTGGATCAAGCTTGGGGTGCTTCTCCAGGAAGAAGCCATCGGCGCTTCGGCTCAAGGAGAACAGCCGGGCAACTTCCTCTGCATCTGACCTTGGCTCAAGAGCTATGCTCAATATCACCATATCTACAGGGACACGGCGCTCGCAATCAGCGAGGGTATCTTCAACCTGGACAACCATTCTGCCGTTCTCCCTGATCACGTCGCTAGGGCGACCGCGAACAAAGACGGTCCCTTCATCTAGGACGCGGTTGTAGAACTCCTCGAAGGCTTTGCCCACAGCCCTGAGGTCAACATAGAAATCATAGACTTTAGCCCCGGGAACATGCTCTCTAATCAAGTGGCCGAATTTCATTGAATACATACAACACACCTGTGAGCAATACTCATGGCAGTTCTTGTCACGGCTTCCCACACAGTGAATAATGCCGATAGTCTTCGGCTCCGAGCCGTCCTTCAATACAATATTGCCCCCGGTTGGCCCTGCAGCGTTGACCATCCTTTCGAACTCCAGGCTGGTTACGACATTATCAAGCTCCCCATAGCCATATTGGCGCAGAGCAGAAGGATCGAATGGCTGAAATCCCGTGGCTATGATGATGTTGCCCACCTCCACTTCCACGAATTGGTCAGTCTGCTCAAAATCGATAGCCTTGGCCTCGCAGAACTTCTCGCAGGCGCGACATTTGCCTGTCTTGAAGTAGACGCACGTTTCCGTGTCGATAACGGGGATATTAGGAACCGCCTGTGCAAAGGGGATGTAGATCGCCTTCCTTTCGCTCAGCCCGGCATCAAACTCATTTGGTGCCTTCCACGGGCACTTCTCCTGACAGGTGCCGCAGCCGGTGCATTTTTCCTCATCGACATAGCGTGCCTTTTTCCTGATCTTCACCTTGAAATTGCCAACATAGCCGGAGACATCTATAACTTCACTATAGGTCATGAGTTCGATATTGGGATGAGAGCCCACAAGGCTCATCTTTGGGGTCAGGATACAGGCAGAGCAATCCAGGGTAGGGAAGGTCTTGTCCAGCTGACTCATATGCCCGCCAATGCTGGGTGCCCTTTCCACCAGGTAAACCTTGTGCCCTGAATCGGCAATCTCTAAAGCGGCCTGAATGCCAGCGATCCCCCCTCCAACAACCAAGGTATCAGGATGCATGGGAACCTCCTTGGTCTCCAAAGGTTGCTGATGGAAGACCCTGTGCACCGCCGCACTTACCAGGGCTTTGGCTTTCTCAGTGGCTGCCCCGTGGTCTTCGGTAACCCAGCTACAATGCTCTCGAATGTTAGCCATCTGGAACAGATACTGATTTAGCCCTGCCTCTTGACAAACACGGCGGAAGGTAGGTTCGTGCATCTGGGGGGAGCATGAGGCCACCACTACCCGATTGATCCCTAGCTCCTTGATGTCTTCCTTAATCAGGTTTTGCCCAGGATCGGAACACATATACTGGTAGTCACGGGCTACAACTACGGAGTCCAGACCTCTGGCGAACTCTGTTACCTTCTCTACATCTACCGTACCTGCAATGTTGCTGCCACAGTGACAGATGTAAACGCCGATTCTTTTCTCCATGTGTCCTCCCCTAGGTTTCCCTCACTGACCTGGCTGCGGTTGTAAATGGCGCCAGAACCCTTTCTGCCGAGATTATGTTCTTGTCGAAGCCCAATTCTTTAGGCGCGATCCCTAGTGCCAGTCCTAGCAACTGGGTAAAGAAAAGAACTGGAAGGTCATATCTGGTTTTGAACTTGCTATTTACTATTCCCTGGTAAGCATCCAGGTTGGTCTGGCACAGGGGGCAGACAGTAGCGACACACTGCGCACCATTTGTTGTCGCGCTCTCAAGCAGTTGATGAATCAATCCCAGGGCCAAATCCATTTCAGGTATGATCAGAGAGCCCCCACAGCAGCGACTTTTCAAGGGGAAGGGTGTAGCCTCCGCTCCCAGGGTGGCTATCAAGAGGTCCAGCGACTGGGGATTTTCCGGGTCATCGAAGCCAGTAGGACGAACCAGTTGACAGCCATAGTATGGAGCCACCTTTAACCCGCTAAGGGGGTTCACCACCTTGGACTTAATAAACTCGAGGCCTATATCGTTGAACAAGACCTCGGCCAGGTGCCGCACCCTGACCTGTCCCTTATACTCCAAGCCAGCGGCAGCCAAAATCTCTCTTACCTTATCCCTTAGCTCAGGGTACTCTCTGAGTTGGGAATTCGCTCTGCTTAAGGTGCAATAGCAAGAGCTACACGGTGTCACTAGGTCAAGCCCTGTCTTCTCAGCGAGAGCTAGGTTGCGAGCGGCAATACAAATGGCCTCAAGGTCTTCTGTCGAGCTATAGGGTGTTGAGCCGCAGCAATTCCAATCTTCCAGCTCAATTAGCTCCATCTCCAAGGGACCGCTTATAGCCTTTGTCGATAGCCCGTAGGCCACAGCGGTAGCCTCTAGAGAGCAGCCCGGAAAGTAGGAGTAGTACTTCATCAGGCACCTCCTAAGGCTTGGGCTTTATCAATAATTGCTTTGATTTGCTCGATTCCTTTTATCTTTCGGGCTCTGAGGGGCATGCGGCCATGGGAAAACAGCTTTAGCCCCACGGTGCTCAATCTAAGGGCAGCAAAAGGATTGGTTCTCAAGTAGAACCTGAACATCAATCCCACCTCATGGACACGCCCATTCTTCTTGATACTTTCAGTGAAAGCGCGGTGCATAATGGTGGTGGGTGTCCTTCCGCCCCTCAATCCGTGACGAACAGCCAGGCATTCCAGGGCGTGCATCAACTCGGTTATCTTAACCTCCTCGGGGCAGCGCGCGGTGCAAAGATAACAAGAAGCGCAAACTGACATAGTATTGCTGGTTAAGACCTGTTCACGCTTTCCAGCGCGGATCAAGGCGATAATCTTTCGTGGTGAATAGTCCATTTGGGCGACATTGGGACAGGATGCGGAGCACATACCACATTGAGCGCACCAGTTAATACTCTCTCCACTTGGAATGGAGCACACCTCCTCCAGGAAAGGTTTAGGTATGTGAGGCTCAATTTTGAGGACATCCAGGTGTTTAACCCATTCCTTTTCCAGTATCTTATTGGCTACCTGAACCACCCCGGTAGGGGCATCCACCTTCACCATAAAGTCATATTGGCCGGAGACTGGCGCGACGAACTCCACCTCGGGCATTGCCTCCAAATCTGCCAGGGCATCCGCGTGGCCATTGCCACCTCCCTTCATATTGATCATGAAATAAGCCTTCACGCCCATCTGCTATTCTCCTTTCCCCCTTTCTTCCCAATTAGGTAGCCGATCATGGACGGGGATTACCATCGAAATGCCGTCACTCATAAGGACAACTTAAATCTTGCCCGTAACACCCTCAATTCAATTATAGCCTGCTTCAGAGAGCTTTTCAACAAAGGTGCTGGCATAAGCCAAATGACCCAATGTCAGCACCCATTCTACCTTTGTCTGCCTCTATTCCTCTTTGGAATCCTCCCTTGCCCCAGCTATGCACAGGAACTACCTCCTAGTCCATGCGATGGTTGCCTCACGTTCAGCGGGCTCAGCCTTGGGGACGTGCGGGATGGCAGCCTCACGTTCAGTGGGCTCAGCCTGAAGGACGTGCAGGCGCTTAACCCATTCCTTTTCGAGCACTTTGTTAGCTACCAGTACCACCCTTATTGGGGCGTCTACCGTGGCCACGAGATCATACGTGCCAGAGACTGCCTCAACGGACTCTACCTCGGGCATTGCCTCCAGCTCTCTGATCGCGTCCACATAGTAGCCGTCTTCGCTAAACCTCTTGTCCATATTGATCATGAAGTACGCCTTGGTTCCCATTTCCTTGCTCTCCTTTCCTTTACCTTGCCCCAGCTATGCACAGGAACTACCTCCTAGTCCATTCGATGGTTGCCTCACGTTCAGCGGGCTCAGCCTTGGGGACGTGCGGGACGGCAGCCTCACGTTCAACGGGCTCAGCCTGAAGGACGTGCAGGCGCCTAACCCATTTCTTTTCCAGCACTTTGCTGGCTACCAGTACCACCCTTATTGGGGCGTCCACCTTAGCCACGAGATCATACGTGCCAGAGACTGCCTCAACGGACTCTATCTCAGGTATTGCTTCCAGCTCTCTGATCGCGTCCACATAGTAGCCGTCTTCGCTGAGTGTCTTGTCCATGTTGATCATGAAGTACGCCTTGGTTCCCATTTCCTTATCCTCCTTTCCTGTACCTTCTTTACGGACAGGCCTGACGGGGGTAATCCTTCCGCTTTCGAGCCTGCTTTCGAGCCTGCTCCCGGCCCTGGTTCCCAGGTTGTCTCGCGTTAGCTCGAGTCTTCACCAGATCCTTAATGCTTTGGGTCTCCTGTCGCTTGGCCAAAAGCTCGTTGAGCGTCGGCTTCTCTGGTTCGACAGGCTCAACCAAGAGGATGCGGAGGCGTTTGACCCATTCCTTTGCCAGTATCTTGTTGGCTACCAGAATCACCCTTATTGGGGCATCCACCTTTGCCATGAAATCACACGACCCGCTGATTGCCTCAACAGCCTCCACCTCGGGGATTGTCTCTAAGTCCCTCTTTGCCTCTAGCCAGCGGCCCTCCCGACAGACCTCATCCACCGCATCGATCATGAAGTAGGCCTTGGTTCCCATCCTCTTATCCTCCCTTCCCTTCGGTTCTCTGAGGTGGAGCACCCAGTTCTACCACCCAATCTCAGGTTACTACCACGGCTGCCCAGTGTCATCTGAGTTAGCACCTATTTGGACTACCACAAAGACCTAACCCAAACACCTTCCACTAAGCATCTTCCACTAGCCTTATGTGCTGAGACTAGGCCATTTTGCTTATGCCAGCACCTTTGTTGAAAGGCCCTCTGAAGTAGGCTATAATTGGACTGAGGGAGCTATGAGCAAGATCAGGGTTTTGCTCGCTGAGGACCATGTGGTAGTGCGCGAGGGCACACGCGAGCTTCTCCAGCGTGAACAGGACATCGAAGTGGTAGGTGAGGCTGGCGACGGGGAGGAGGCCGTTGAGCTAACTGTCAAGCTGCGGCCGGATGTCGTCATTATGGATATCGCCATGCCGAGGCTCAATGGCATCGAAGCAACAAAACAAATCAAGGAGCTTTACCCAGCCGCTGCTGTGCTGATACTTACTGCTTATGACTATGACCAGTATATCTTCGCTCTCTTGGATGCGGGAGCGGCAGGGTACTTGTTGAAGAATATCCGGGGTCGTGAACTAGTTGATGCTGTCCGGGCGGTACATGCTGGTGAGTCGGTGCTTGACCATGTGGTTACCCGCAAGGTACTAGATCGCTTTAAGCTCACTATGGGCAAGCCCGGCGAGGAGCGAGAGCCCCTGAGCCAACGCGAGCTCGAGATTCTGACGCTGGCAAGCAGGGGTATGAGCAACAAAGCAATTGCCAGCGAGCTCTCCCTCAGTGTGCGCACCGTTCAAGCCCATCTAGGGAACATTTTCAACAAACTGGATGTTGGCTCACGCACCGAGGCTGTGCTCTATGGACTGAGAAGGGGTTGGTTCACTCTGGAAGAGCTGCCCTGAGGAAAGGCCTCCCGGCTTTCAAGCGAGGGTGGAGATGGTCTCAAAGGTATCAAGCCGGATGCCAAGGATTATGCGCAACCCTCATTTCTGGATTGTGCTAGCTCTATTTGTCGCTGGCACAATCTTTCACTATGCTGAGCAGATAGGGTTCCTCACTTATGAGGAGTCCAGCACCCATTTCGGCTTAACCCGGCATGCGGTGGACCGAGTTCTGTTTCTGATTCCCATAACCTACGCCGGGTTTATCTTCGGGATAACGGGAGGGCTCATTAGCCTGGCAGTTGCCCTGACTATCATGTTACCCCGCGTCGTATTTGTGTCCCCAAGCTGGGAGGATGCCTTGCTCGAGACACTTGGCGTCATCCTCGTCGGCGGTCTGGTGAACATGTGGTTTGAGGGATACCAGCGGGAGAGGAAGCGCCGCCAGCAGACGCTTATTAAGCTGGAAGAAGCTCAACAGGAGCTTCAATCACATGTTCAGGCCGTTGAGAACAGCGAGAAAAGGCTCGCAGCCCTCAATGCCGTCTCTGATATAATCTCTCAGTCTCTAGAGCTGCAAGCTGTCCTGGAGCTTGCAGCCAGCAAGGTTATGGAAGTGATGGATGTGGAGGTCTGCTTGATATTTCTCCTAGATGAACAGGCTCAGGAGCTTGTGCTTGAGCTTTATCGAGGGGTGTCTGAAGAATTCAGCGCCGAGATAAAGAAGATGAGGATCGGGGAGGGCTTCAATGGACGGGTGGCCCAGAGCGGTGAGCCAATGGTGGTAGAAGACGCCTCTTATGACCCTAGATTGTCAAGGGAGGTAGTGAAGCAGGAGGGAATTCGGGCTCAACTCATTGTGCCTGTGGTGGCTAAGGGCAAGGTAGTGGGTACCCTTTGCATGGCTACGCGTCGGTCGAAGCAATTTGCTACTGAGGAGGTGGAGCTGCTCTCTGTCATCGGTAGCGAGATAGGCATTGCTATTGAGAATGCGCGCCTCTACCAGAATGAGCAGTTGATTGCAGAGCAACTGCGAATATCGGAGAAAAAATATCGAGAGTTATTCGAGAGTGCTCACGATGCCATCGTGGTTCAAGATTTGAAAGGCGATGTTATCATGACTAACAGAGCGTTTGCCTCACTCACTGGATACGCCCAAGAAGAATTGATCGGCATGAATGTTACTAGTTTCTTACCGGAGGCAGGCCTAAAGCTGGCAAGAGAGACCAAGCGAAAGCTGCTCCAAGGCGAGGTCACAAATGAGCCTTTTGAGCAATACCTGATTAAGAAGGATGGCACAGAGGCAATCCTCAAGTTGACCACTAGCCCCATTGTCAGCGATGGCCGGATAGCAGGCTTTCAGCATATTGCCCGGGATATCACCGAAGAGAAGCGTATGGAGGAGAATTTGAGGTTCTATCTCCGCCAGGTCACCAGGGCTCAAGAGGAGGAGCGCAAGCGCATTGCCCGGGAACTCCATGATGATACCGCTCAAGGTTTGGTGGCGCTTTCGCGCCGATTGGATGACCTCGTTTCCACCTCCGAGCATCTCTCACCCCGCGATATTGAATTTTTGGAGGAACTCCGGGAGCAAACCAATAGAATACTGGAAGGCGTGCGCCGTTTTAGCCAGGATCTGCGACCGTCCATACTGGACGATTTGGGCCTGCTGCCGGCACTGGAATGGCTGACTTCCGATCTAAGCCAACACTTTGGGATAGCCCTGGCGACAGCGGTAGTTGGCCCAGAGCGCCGCTTCTCTCCCGAGGCGGAGCTATTGCTATTCCGCATTGCTCAGGAAGCATTGAGGAACGTCTGGAGACATTCGGGCGCAACAAGGGCATGGGTTACAGCAGAATTTGGCGAAGGTAAAGCTACACTGACCATTGTCGATAATGGCAAGGGTTTTGAGCTGCCTAAAAGGCTGGGAGACCTAGCCACTGATGGTAAACTGGGCTTGGCTGGAATGCAAGAGCGAGCTCAATTACTTGGGGGCAGTTTCAGTCTTCAATCAGAGCCAGGCAAGGGGACAGTTGTAACAGTTGAGGTGCCAATTTAGGACGCCCTCGATGATAACCTCTTTGTTTCAGGACGACCGGCAGTTTGCGAGTCATTAGCCGGATGTGCTACTTAGTGCAATAAGCTACCATTATCCCTCATCTCACCTATCGTCAACCACCCTGTCATATCTGGGTATGCCATCCAGTGCCACGTCCTGGATGTGTAGATGGCCCATTGACACAATATGGTATAATATGCTATACTATTAGATAAAATCAGATGGTATTATACGGTATCACATATAATCAGACACTCAAGTAAGCATCGCTCGTTGAAAGAGTGGAAAATGATGAAGCGAAAGCCTGCTTCAAGGCCAAGGGACAAGCACATTGAGGTTCTAGTGATTGACGACGAACCCGGTGTGCGGAGCGTACTAACAGAGGCTTTAGCCGCCGACGGCTACTTTGTGTATCTAGCTGATGGAACCAACGCAAAAGAGGTCTTGACTGCGAAGCAATACGACCTGATCATCACCGACTTACGAATGCCAGTTATGGATGGCTTGCAAACACTAGCGCTGGCTAAGGAGAAGTCGCCGGAGGCAAAGCTCATTGTGATCACAGGATATCCCTCCGAGGAAACGCTGCAGTTGTGTCGGGAGCTGGGCGTTGCCCGCTACCTTGTGAAGCCCTTTTCAATAAGAGAATTCCGTCAGGTTGTTAGGAATGTCCTGCGAGGCAAGAGCTCTATAGTACAGTAAGGAGGCTGTTAAGAATGCCTATAGTTGTCAATGGTCAGACTTACTACAGAACCTCGGAAGCCTGTAAAAGAGCAGGGATAAGTAAAGCTACTTACCTCCGTTGGCTAAAAGAAGGCGTCCTTAAAGACGTCAGCCATTCAGACAGAAGGGGATGGCGGCTATTCACGGGGGACGACATAAATAGAATCAAAGCTGAGGCGAACAAGATTAAAGCCCACTGAGCTCTGAAATGCTCTCGAGGAAAGGGCAAAAGGAATATGGCGTCACAGGAGGAGAATGCACTCGTATATTGCGTCACAAATGATGAAAGCCTTTGTTTCGCCGCAAGTGGCTTTTGGTCACGCTCACAAACGCGGAAGGGGTCGTCATGACTGAAGAAAAATGTGGGGAGACGAGCAGAGAGATCGATCAGCTCCTGGTGGAGGGCGCTTTTATTACTGCTGAGCAGTTAGAAGCTGCTCGCGAGGCTGCTAAGCAGGCTAACAAGGATTTGAAGGAAGTCCTTGTAGAACAACGCCTCATCAGCCAGGAGACCCTGGCCACTGTGCTCAGCTTCCAACTCAATGTTCCGGCCATCGATCTCAAGCAGGCACAGAT
>JADFVG010000206.1 GCA_015222405.1 Chloroflexota bacterium | reverse complement strand
GCCTCTCGCATGGAGAGATCGATATACTGCCCCTTGCCCGTCTGCTGGCGATAGCGAAGGGCAGCCAGAATGGCGAAGGCAGCAAAGAGTCCGCTGGTGGCATCGGCGTAGGCTACGCCCGCTTTCAGGGGTTCGCCATCAGGATAGGCAGTCAGTCGGGAAAAGCCAGCCATGGCTTCGATACCTTGGCCATAGGCGACATAGTCTCGATAGGGGCCATCCTGACCGTAGCCAGAAATGGAAACCATGATAATCTCAGGGTTTATCTGCTTGAGGGCAGGATAATCTAGACCAAAGTTCGCCATCACCCGCGGGCTGAAATTCTCCACCAAAACGTCGCTGACCTTTACCAGCTTCTCAAAAACCTCAACCCCGAGGGGTTTTGTCAGGTCCAGGGTGATAGCATATTTATTCCTGTTGACCTCGTTGTAGTAGGCGAAGCGATTATAGGACCTCTCCCCGGTGTCGCCATCGGGAAAGGAGGAGCCAAAGGCGCCACCAGGCTTCATTCTGGGTAGCCCCCCACCCCTACCCGAGCGAGCAGCGCACTCCACCCTGATAATCTCCGCCCCCATGTCGGCCAAAAGCTTGGTAGCATACGGGCCGGCGAAAATCTGAGACAGGTCGATAACCCTTAGCCCTTGCAGCGCTTGCCCTTTCGTTCCTGCCTCCTTAAATCACCCCGTTTTTTCTCAGCCTTGCCACATCCTCATTGCTGAGACCAAGCCTCCCCACGTATACCTCCTCATTATGCTCGCCGAGAAGGGGTGCCGGGCGCACGATCTGCCACGGGGTCTGACTCATCCTGAACGGGGCCCCGGGATAGGCGAAGCGACCGGCAATGGGGTGGTCGATCTCCGGGAAAAACCCCCTGGCCTTATATTGCGGGTCTTCCCCAAGCTCCTCAATCCCCAGCACCATGGCGAAGGGGATCCTCCACTCCTGACCTGAGACGAATATCTCCTCAGCCCCGTGTTTCATCAGCCAGGGCTGGATCAGCCCTTCAACCTCATCGGCATAGTGATAGCGAAATATGGATGCCAGCCTGGGCTCCATCAACTGGGGAGTCTGGAGAAAGGCAGCAAAATGATCCCAATTGGCCCCCGCCTGAACATGAATCCAGCCATCCTGGCAACGCATCACCCGTGATGGGCACTGAAGGGGATGGCGAGAACCCAGGCGACCCCTGATGAAACCGCTGTAGCTATAGGTCGCCACTGCGGACTCAAGGATGGAAGCCACCGCCTCCTGAACCGAGACATCGATGTGCTGGCCCTCCCCTGTCTGGTCACGAAAATAGAGGGCGCAGAGGGTGGCCACAGCGGCATTGAGGCCGGCCTGGAACTCAGCCGGGGAGCCAGGGAGCTTCAGCGGCTCTCGCTCTGGCTCCCCGGTTAGCTGCATCAAGCCCCCCATAGCCTGGGCGATAATGTCCGAGCCCTGGTAGTCGCGATAGGGACCGCTCTGGCCAAAATAGGAAATGGAGGTCATGATCAAAGATGGGTTTATCTCGGCCAATGCCTGATAGTTAAGCCCTAAGCCGGCCATCACCCGAGGCCCAAGATTCTCCACCACGATGTCCGCTTTCTGGACCAGCTTTTCGAATATGGCAATTCCGCCCTTACCGCCCAGGTTGAGAGTGATGCCTTTCTTGTTGGCATTGAGGAAGAGGAAAATCCCGCTCTTTTCTCGATGGGGTTCGTCGCTAAAGAAGGGGCCCATGCTGCGCGCTGGGTCTCCCTCCACTGGCTTTTCTATCTTGATCACCTCCGCCCCATAGTCAGCCAGCAGCTTGGTGCAGAAGGGGCCGGAGATGTTCTCTGAGAGGTCTAAAACGAGTAGACCGCTTAAGGCCTGCTGTGACACGAATCCCCCCTAAGCCTTCAGGCTATCGAGGGCAGCCTGCTGAGCCTGAAAGAGCTTTTCGATGCCCTTTTGCGCCAGGGAGAGCAGGGTGTCGATGGCTTCTTTGGAGAAGGGGTTTGCTTCCGCTGTTCCCTGAACCTCAACAAACTCGCCTTGGCTGGTCATCACCACATTGAAATCGACCTCAGCCCAGAAGTCCTCATCATAACAGAGGTCAAGCAGAGGCTCCCCGGCGACAATGCCAACACTGGTGGCCGCCACCGCGCTCTTGATCGGGGATGAAGGGAGCACGCCCTTTTGTACCAGGGTTTCGACCGCCTGGACTAAGGCGACATAAGCGCCGGTGATCGCCGCTGTCCTGGTGCCGCCATCGGCCTGCAAAACATCGCAGTCAACAATCAACGTCCTCTCTCCCAGGGCTTCAAGGTCGGTCACCGCCCTCAGGGAACGCCCGATGAGACGCTGAATCTCGTGGCTTCTACCCCCCACCCTGCCCTGGGACTCTCGGGTGGTTCGGGTGATGGTAGCTCGTGGCAGCATGGAATACTCAGCCGTGATCCAGCCCCTCTTCTCCCCCTTGAGGAAGCCGGGAACCCGATCCTCGACGCTGAGGGCGCAAATCACCTTCGTCATCCCCAGCTCGATGAGGGCTGAGCCCTCGGCATAGGCCTGAAAGCCGGTGGTGATGCACACCGGGCGCAGCTCATCGTTGGCACGGCCATCTAATCTCTGCAATTCTGTTCCCTCGCCTCCTATCCCTAGGTTAGAAAGTATATCACCTATAGGCAGCGCTGGCAATGAAGCACCCCTTGCTGCTATAATGACCCCTGATAGATAGCGATAGCCATGACTTCTTTCATGAAGGATGTGAACTCGGAGCTCCACCTGCGCCGTCTCACCGTAGATGAAGCCCTTATCAGGCTTGACCGATACCTGAACGATGCCTTCATCGCCGGTCTGACTACGGTGCGCGTGATCCACGGCAAGGGAACGGGAACCCTGCGCCAGGCAGTACGGGAGGAGCTGAAAACTCACCCACTGGTCAACTCCTTCAGGCCGGCTGAGCTTGAAGAGGGCGGTAATGGTGCCACTATAGTCGAGCTGGCAAACCACTAATATGACGAGGATCGTAGTCATCGCTGATACCCACGCCAGGAGCGTGGATGCTCTCCCCCAGGAACTGCTCAAGATAGTGGCCGAAGGCGACATCGTGGTCCACTGCGGGGACTACACCAGCATCGCCGTGCTCCGGGAGCTAAAGGCGCTGTCAAAGCGCTTCATCGGTGTCTATGGCAATATCGACCCCAAGGAGATTCGAGAGGAGCTGCCAGAGAAGGCGGTTTTCGAAGTGGAGGGCAAGAAAATAGGGGTCATCCACCCCCACTGGGGCGGTCCCCCCTGGGGCATCGAGGATGATATTGCGCGCGAGTTCGAGGGGGTGGACATTATCCTCTTCGGGCATACCCACGACCTGTGCCATGAGACGAAAGACAACGT
>JADFVG010000205.1 GCA_015222405.1 Chloroflexota bacterium | reverse complement strand
CGACACTTCCCTCAGGGCGCTGGGGAAGTAAGGGGGCTGAGAATATACAGAGCCTAGGAAGAATTAGCGGCTCGAGTAATGGTGGAAAAACAGGGAGGAATCAAAGTATAGTGGTAAACGGGTCAAGTGCGAGAGCATCCAGCGGAGCAGGTAATCTACCTGCTAGTGTTGGACGCTCTCTTTATGTTACAATCTAAGAGGAAAGCTCAGCTTAACCGAACGAGCAAACAGCTACCCAAGAGCAGGAGGCAAAAGATGGAAGCAATCGGAGATGAAGTTCGCCCAGAAGGGGAAATTGGGGCCGGGTATGCTGGAAGGATTTTCAGACAAATCCAGACGCTGATCGACGATACCGGGGGGCAAGCCGGTGGCCTCATCCGGGTATTGCAGCAAGTTCAGGGGCTGATTGGCTACCTCCCAGCGCCGATGCTAAAGACCATCTCCAGGGACTTAAAGATACCTCTAAGCGAAGTATATGGAATAGTCAGCTTCTATAGCTTCTTCACCATGGTGCCTAAGGGCAAGCATGTTATCCAAGTTTGCATGGGCACCTCTTGCTATGTTAAAGGAGGCCAGAGGCTTCTCGATACCTTGAAGAAAGACTTTGGCCTTGAACCTGAGGGCATCACCCCAGATAATAAGTTCTCCCTGGAAACTGTCCGCTGCTTAGGCTGTTGTGGGCTATCCCCGGTAATAGCTATCGGGGATGATGTCCATAGAAAGGTGAAACCCAGCAAGATAAAGGACATCCTTAGTTCCTATGAATAAGGAGAGTGTGAAGTGAAGCCACTTGGATCTGTCAAAGGGCTACTAAATCTGAGGGAGCAAGCTCAAAGGAAACTGGCGGAACGAGAGGAGAAGATCCAGGTTAAGGTTCACCTGGGAACATGTGGCATTTCCTCAGGGGCAAATAAGGTCCTAGAAGCCTTTCTGCGGGAGGTTGAAGCTCGCAAGCTATCCGATGTCATTGTGCTCAAAGCAGCGTGTATCGGTTTGTGTGGGGTGGAGCCGGTGGTCACGGTTATCACCCCAAGGCAGAAGCGGGCGATTTACACCGATGTCACCGAGGACAAGGTCCCCCAGATTGTGGAGCGGCACCTTATAGGTGGAATGGCAATCGAGGAATGGATTCTGGATGAGAATGCCCCCTTGCTTAAGCTTCAAGAGATAAGGGTAATGCATAACCAAGACCTCGACCCGATGAATATCGAGGAGTATATTGCCAGGGGTGGCTATCAAGCGCTGGCCAAGGCTTTGACCGAGATGAAACCTGAAGAGGTTATTGAGGAGGTCAATAAGGCAGGATTACGCGGGCGGGGAGGAGCAGGTTTCCCCACAGCTAGAAAGTGGGGCTTTGTTCGTAGCGCTCCGGGGGAGGAGAAATACGTAGTTTGTAATGGGGATGAGGGAGACCCTGGCGCTTACATGAACCGCGCTGTTCTTGAGGGCAACCCGCATTCGATAATTGAAGGGATGGCGATCGGCGCCTACGCTATAGGCAATGTGCGCCAGGGCTATGCCTACCTTCGTGCTGAATACCCCCTTGCCATTGAGACCTTAAGCCACGCCATCGCCCAGGCCCGAGAATATGGCCTTCTGGGCAAAAATATCCTGGGCACTGGTTTCGACTTCTCCGTTGACATCTTCCCTGGTGCCGGTGCCTTTGTCTGCGGAGAGGAAACAGCCCTCTTGGGTTCTATAGAAGGAAAGAGGGGGAATCCCAGGCAAAGGCCGCCCTTTCCAGCCAATAAAGGGCTTTTTGGCAAGCCGACTACCCTCAATAACGTAGAGACCTGGTCAGATGTCCCGCAGATTATTTTTAGGGGGGCCGATTGGTTCGCAAGCGTCGGCACCGAGAGAAGCAAGGGGACAAAAACCCTGTGCCTGGTGGGGAAAGTAAACAACACCGGGCTGGTGGAAGTTCCCTTAGGGACCCCGCTGGGGCAAATTGTGTTCGATATCGGAGGTGGAGTACCGAACGGTAAGAAATTCAAGGCAGTGCAGATAGGCGGGCCATCGGGGGGTGTTATCCCCACTGAGCATCTCAATACCCCTGTCGATTATGAAGCTGTTACCGCCCTGGGGGCAATCATGGGCTCCGGCGGGCTTATTGTGCTGGATGAGGATAGCTGCATGGTAGATGTATCTAAATTCTTCCTCGACTTCACCAGAGACGAATCCTGCGGCAAATGCACCCCTTGCCGTGCCGGAATCCCGAAGATGCTCGAGATCCTGACCAAGATCAGCCAGGGTGAAGGGACAATGGAGGACCTCGATATCTTGTCAGAGCTAGGGGAGATGGTTGCTTCGGTTTCCTTGTGCGGTCTGGGTCAGACCTCCCCCAATCCGGTTCTAACCACCATTCGCCATTTCCGAGAGGAGTATGAGGCTCACATCATCGATAAAAGGTGCCCTGCTGCAGTTTGCCAGGCGCTATTTAGGGCCCCTTGCCAGCATACCTGCCCTGTGGAGCTTGACGTCCCTGGATATGTCAGCCTGATCAAAGAGGGCAAATTTCTTGAAGCCTATTGTTTGATTAAGCAGCGCAACCCTTTCCCATCAATCTGCGGTCGAGTGTGCCACCACCCCTGCGAATCAAAGTGTCGTCGAGGCCAGCTCGACGAGCCTGTGGCAATCAGGGATCTTAAGAGGTTTGCTGCTGATTATGCTTTTGAGATGGGGATTGAATATATCCCCGAGGTGAAGGAGAGAAGAGAGGAAAGGATAGCAATTATCGGAGCAGGACCGGCAGGATTGTCAGCAGCCTGGGACCTTACCCTAGAAGGATACCAGGTTACCGTATTTGATGCCCTTCCCGTCGCTGGAGGGATGCTCGCCGTTGGCATTCCTGAGTATCGTCTACCCAAGGATATCCTCAAGAAGGAAGTGGAGGCAATCGCAAGGCTTGGTGTAGATATAAGGCTGAACACGCGCATAGACGATATCGAATCCCTACAGAAAGATGGGTATCAAGCAGTGTTCATCGCTGTCGGGGCTCATAGAGGAGATAAGATGGGAATCCCGGGCGAAGACCTGGGAGGAGTCTATGATGCTATTGAGTTTCTAAGGGAAGCTAATTTAGGAAAGAAAGTAAAGGTAGGAGAGAGAGTAGCGATTGTTGGTGGAGGCAACTCGGCAGTCGATGCCGCCAGGGTAGCTTTAAGGAAAGGGGCTAAGGAGGTACATATATTCTACCGGCGAGAGAAGAAAGATATGCCAGCGATTGTCGAGGAAATAGACGCTACTGAAGAGGAAGGGGTCCATTTCCACTTCCTGACGGTTCCCACTAGGGTATTGGGCCACAACGGCAAGGTTTCAGGGCTTGAGTGCGTTCGAATGGAGCTAAAGGAGTTTGACAGAAGTGGCAGGAGGACTCCTTATCCCATTGAAGGGTCTGAATATAGAGTAGATGTCGATACGGTTATCGAGGCTATAGGCCAGAGACCTGATACTTCTCTTATCAAGAATAATGAAATCAAGATAGGAAGGGGAGGGACAATAGTTGCAGACCCCCGGACACTAGTCACTGACCGGAAAGGAGTCTTTGCTGGTGGTGATGCTCGGACCGGTCCCCAGACGGCAATTGAGGCAATTGCTGCTGGCCAGAGGGCAGCCTCATCTATAAAGAGATACCTCCAAGGTGAGGAGCTTTCGCCTTTAAT
>JADFVG010000204.1 GCA_015222405.1 Chloroflexota bacterium | reverse complement strand
CGCAGCTTGACGGTCGAGGGCGATGAGCATATCATAGCGTCAACAGCGATGAAGGCCAGGTGGCTGTCAAGGAATGGTGTGCAATGGAGACCAAGATTACCATCGTGTATGACAATGAAGTGATGGAAGAGGGACTGTGGGCAGACTGGGGTTTTTCCTGCCTCGTGGAAGCTAAGGGTAGGCCTCAGATATTATTTGATACCGGTGCCGGTGGCCCCATACTGCTGCACAATATAAGCAGATTGGGCCTCGATCCCGGGGCTGTGGGAATTGTGGTGCTTTCACATCTTCACGGGGATCACACTGGTGGTCTTCAAACGTTCTTGGAGGTGAACCGACACGCCGAGCTTTTCGTTCCATATTCTCTTAGGGCGGTATTCCCGGGCAGGAGGGTGACTGCGGTCAAAGAACCCCTTCAGATTTGTGAAAATGTTTTCAGTACCGGTATGCTCGGAGACATAGAGCAATCTCTGGTTGTCGGCACTGAAGGGGGAATGCTGGTGATTGTGGGGTGCTCACATCCTGGGGTTGGTAGCATCATAGATGCCGCATCAAAGCTGGGAGAGGTTTTCGGCATTGTTGGTGGCTTTCATGGTTTCCGCGACTTCAACCGTCTAAAGGGCTTGTCTTTGATATGCCCCTGTCATTGCACCCAGTACAAGTCGGAGATAATGCGCTTATTTCCGGAGCAATGCATCGAGTGTGGAGCAGGGCTGGTGTTAGAGGCGTGAAGCATCTTCTGGTAGCTGCGCCCCTTGAGCAGATTCCTTTGCGCCCTGACGGTCATAAGCAAAATGAGGCGGGCTTGCATGCCTGTCGCTTCGTTCTGTATAATGGGATTGCCTGTTGAAGTCGAGCATTGGTTTATATCATCAAAAGGAGGTACATCTTAATGGACGGTTGGGTTGGCAGGATAATAAGAGTTGATCTTAGCCGCGGCGAGTTTGCAGTTGAAGACCTCGACCCCTATTTGGCCATGGATTATATCGGGGGCCGAGGTCTGGGCACGAAGATCCTCTATGATGAGGTGGACCCCCAGGTGGACCCACTTAGTCCTGAAAATAAAATGGTCTTTATGACCGGTCCCCTGACAGGGACAGGTGCCCCTGGTGGTGGTCGGTACATGATGGTAACCAAGGGGCCGTTGGCCGGGACCGTCAACTGCTGCAACTCAGGAGGCCATTTCGGCCCGGAACTGAAATACGCCGGCTACGACGGGATCATCTTCGAGGGCAAAGCCCCTAATCCGGTTTATCTATGGATAAATAATGATGATATAGAGATCAGGTCGGCGGAGCACCTGTGGGGCAAGACCACCAGCGAAACGGAAGACATCATCAGGGAAGAAATCGGGGACAAGTGGCAGGCCATGGATACCCATATAAACTGTATTGGCCCCGCCGGCGAGAAGCTGGTGAGGTTAGCTAACATCATAAATGGAAAGAACAGAGCCCTTGGCCGTGGTGGGGCGGGTGCGGTGATGGGGTCCAAAAACCTGAAAGCAGTGGTTGTCAGGGGGACCAGAGCGGTCACTGTGGCTGATGGAGAGGCTTTTAAAGAGGCAGTTCTAGCTATTTTGGAGAAGGTCCCACCTGGGGGCGGACCGCTGGCGGATTTCGGCCTGCTGGTTGTCCATGCCGTCGTCAGTATGATGGGCTTAATCCCCACCAGGAACTTTCAGTCGGGCGTCTTCGAGGGGTGGGGCAATATCGATGGTTTTGCCCTGAAGGAAAAGTTCCTGGTAAGGAACAAGGCCTGTTTTAGCTGTCCCGTCGCCGGTGGCCGGGTGTACCGGGTGGATGTTGAAGGCTTCGAAGGGTGTGGCGAGGTGGAGGCCGAAGCCCATGTCAACTTCGGGCCCATGTGCGGCATTGACAACCTGGCTGCCATCCTCAAAGCCAATTATATTTGCAACGACCTGGGGATAGATACCATATCGCTGGGAGGCTCTATTGCCTGCGCCATGGAGCTTTACGAGAGAGGATACCTGCCAGAAAAAGATGTTGGCTATCAACTGAATTTTGGCAATGTTCAGGCCATGGTAGAGCTGGTGGAGAAGACCGGGCTGCGCCAGGATTTTGGCGATGTGCTGGCCGAAGGGGGCTACCGGATGGCGGAGAAGTATGGGCACCCGGAACTCTCGATGTCGGTGAAGAGACAGGAGATGCCTGGCTATCATGTGCAGGGCATTCAGGGAACGGGGCTAGAGTTCGCTACCTCCAATAGAGGAGCTGACCACATGCGGGCCTGCACATACAACAGCGAATTACTGGGCATTCCTGAAAAGCTCGATCCCTTGGTGACCGAGGGCAAGGCAGCCATGTGTATCAATCTCCAGAATTTCCTTGCCGCGAAAGACGCTGCCGGACTGTGTCTGGTAACCGCAGCTACTGCACAAATGACACCTGAGGATGTAGTTTCCCTGTTGGAGCCTGCTACTGGCGCCGGCTATACCCCGGAGGGTGTGATGCTCGCTGGTGAGAGGATCTGGAATCTGGAGCGCCTGTTCAATCTGGCGGCCGGTATAACCGCTAAGGACGATACCCTGCCCAAGAGAATGCTGGAGGAGCCGGTGCTCACTGGAGAGGCGGAAGGGCACGTGAACAGGCTCGGTGAGATGCTACCCGAGTACTATCAGCTCAGGGGATGGAATGAAGAGGGCGTGCCTACTCAGGAGAAGCTGGAAGAGCTGGGATTAGCCTGAGCAGGGCTTATCTAGTTGAATCTGTTAAGGAGGCTATGGTGGCAAGAATAAAGGTAGATCACGATAAGTGCACTGGTTGCCGGTTGTGCGAGTTGGCTTGCTCTCTACACCATATCGAGAACACCTTTAACCCTAAGAGGTCGCGGATAAAGGTCTTTATCGAGGGTGAGCTTCACTACCCGGTACTAGCTGGGCCGTACACCGATGCCGAATGTACGGCAAAGAATATGGTGGTAATCGCTGGGCATGAGTATGATGAGTGTGTCCTGTGCCGAGCTTCTTGCCCGGCCAAACCTATTTTCAAGGAGCCAGATACGGAAGTGCCGCTGAAATGCGATTTTTGTGGAGACCCCCCGGATCCTCAATGCGTCAAGGTATGCGTGCCGGGCGCTTTGACCTTTTTGCCAGAAGATTAGGGGAGGAAATCGGGATCGAGATTATTGATTTGTTCGCTGTGCTATCTCTAATAAATCCCATAGAAAAACAAGCCGGGGCTTGTTTTTCTATGCCTCTTAACCTGAAAAAAGATCAAGAATAAGGAAAGTCTATCATGGAATCAGTAGCTCCCTTTAAAGAAGGGGAAGAGCTCATCAAAGAGGCTGGCGGTGAGGTGGT
>JADFVG010000203.1 GCA_015222405.1 Chloroflexota bacterium | reverse complement strand
TTGCAAACGTGTGCAAACAGATTATAGCACACTCGACGATGTTTGTCAAATAGATATTTTGTTTTATGGGATGCTGAGACAGCGCACCCTCACACCTGCGACCGAAGCCGGGGATTGCTCACCTCATCGAAACCCAGATGGACCAGGTACAAGGAGAGAAAGAGGCACATGAGGGTAAGGATCGGGGTTAACCACCACCACCAGAGGTTCTGCAAGATGGCCGAGAAGCTGAGGGCCCAGTAGATCATCATGCCCAGGGTCATCTCTTTCTGGGGACCCAGCCCCAGGAGGGACAGCCCCGACTCGGCCAGGATGGCGGCGATGAAGGCGTTGACGAAGTTAGCCCCAAGCCACTGTAACATGTGGGGCATCAACTCGCGGAAGATGATCTCCAGGCCGGACATACCCGAGAGGCGAGCGATCTGGACGAAGGCCCGCTCCTTCAGACTCAGCACCTGGGCCCGGACCTGGCGGGCGGGGGAGGGCCAGGCAAAGGCCCCGATGATCAGAGCCATGGTCTGCACCCCCAACCCCCTCACCAGGGAGGCGATCAAAATCAGGAACACGAGGGAGGGTACCGAGAGGAAGACGTCAATTAATATCCTTAGCACAGCGTCAACCACCCCGCCGAAGTAACCGCTGGTAAAACCGATGAGGGCCCCTAGCAGGGTACCAAGGAAGGCCGCAATCAGGCCGACTTGCAGGGAATTGGGCACGGCTTCGCTCATCTGGATGGCGACGCTTCGCCCTAGAGAGTCGGTGCCCAGCAGGCCTCCCGGTCCCGGGGGAAGTCGGGCGGGGAAGCTACCGGTACGACGTTGCACGGGGTCCACAAAGAAGTTCCCCACCACAGCCGCTGCCAACAACGCCAAAAAGATGATCGTTCCAATGAAAAACTTTCTGTTGTGCAGGAGCTCCCCTGCATATCCCCGCTGTGCTTCAACTCGAACCTCTGCCATGGTCTATCCCCTCCCTGCCCGCTCGTAGCGTATCCTCGGGTCAATCAGGGGGTAGGCCATGTCAATGACGAAATTGGCTAATGCTACCGCGAAGACGATGAGGAGGACACCGCCCTGGATCACCGGGAAGTCGATACTCGTAATGGAGTTGTAGATTAACCAACCAAGGCCGGGGTAGGCAAAGATCACCTCGGTGATGAGCGCCCCCCCGACGATGCGGCCCAGAGAGATGGCCAGGCCGGTCGCCTGGGGCAGCAGGGCATTTCGGAAGGCGTAACCCCAGAGGATCCGCCGGTCGGAGAGCCCCTTAGCCTCAGCCTGTAGGATATAGTCCTCGCCCTTCAAGGAAGTGATCAGGCTCCGCATGGAGAGGAACCACCAGCCCAGGGAAACAAGGATGATGCTCAAGGCCGGCAGCGTGCCATGGCGGAGCACGTCCAGGGCAAAGTCGAGGGAGAGTTCCGGCCTAAGCCCTACTGAGTACGCTCCGGAGAGAGGGAAGATCGGCCATTGAAAGGCGAAGAGGAAGATGAGGATGATGGCCAGGATGTAATAGGGGATGGTGTACAACACCAGGGCCGCCGGAACGAGGGCCTGAATGAACCGTGATTTCCCACCCCTCCATCCCACCACGGCGCCGATCAGCGAACCCAGCACCCAACTGATCAGCGTCGTCAGCGTCAGGAGGCCGATGGTCCAGGGGACCGCGGACCTCAGCATGTCGGACACGTGGGCGGGGAAGTTACCGATGGAGTAGCCCAGATTTCCCCGGGCCAGCTCTCGCAGGAAGCGAACGTACTGTTCCCACAGACTCTTGTCCAGGCCGAAGAGGCGGTTGTACTCCTCAATGAGCTGCGGGGCATTCACTCTTCCCCCTGCGGCTGCCATTCTGCTGAAGACGGCGGTGAGGGGATGGCCAGGAACGAGGCGGGGCACGAAGAAGACGATGGTGATGGAAATGAAGATTGTCGCCACAAAGATAACGAACCGTTCCGAGAGATACCTCAAGTAAGCAATCATTCATCCCATTCCTTTTTGCTCAGGACACGCTTATGCACCTTCTCCACTGAGCAGTCTAATGCCTCCCGTTTCAGCCGCGCCCACGATACCTTCAAAAACTGGAAGCCTCAAAGTGCCAAAGATTCCTTCAATAAAAAGCGAGCTGGTGGCGTCGGCTGGAAACGGTGGTTATGTTGCTTTTTGGGGCTGAAACATGCCTGCATTTTAGGATATAACTTTATCAGCCTTCTACGAGGGGTTTATAAAGCCTATCCTTCTGATTAATTTTAAGACCTCTTCATCAGACACCCAATGTCGTGGAGTAAAACTTCCATTAGTTCTAGTTTCTGGGATATATCTTTGTCCTACCCAATCCGCTTTTGTCAATTTGCCATTATAGGTAGCTATTAGTTGCTTTTTGGGATGCTCACGACATTGGTAAATATAATCCAAACGATATGAGGCATCGGGGTAATAGTTAAAGTCCTCTTGCAGAAAGTATCTTCTATCAAAATAAATTATCACTTGACGAGGTTTATCTTCTTTTGCCAATTTGTATGTGTGTGTTGCCCTCTTTGATTTGCAACACAAGCTGTTTTCGCCTTGTTTAACGGTGAGTTTCATTTCCCCAAGAATCTGAGTTGCTACTCCTTTGCTCTTATTTGTGATTCTTACCGTGCATACAATATCAAGTGCTATATGATGGCTTTGCGATCTCGGCTTCTGGTCTTCTTGGCGAAACTCAGTACTCACATAACAGGTGACATCCCTCACTATGATGTTCAGCCGGGGCTTGGGCCTAAACAAATCTATAATTTTTTGCCATCTAAGCACTAGCAATCTTAGACCAATTAAACCGACTACCAATAAAGCTAGCCATATCCAACTAGCTAATGACATTGATTGTAATTGTTTCCGCCCAACGATAACAGCAACAATTACGCCAATACCAGTAAGTATCGCAGCAACTACTCCCCAATCAATTTTTCTCATTGTCACACTTTATACTCATTGAGTGTATTACGACACCTTGATGGCTTTTAGCAACATAACTTCAGTTGTGCCAAATGGCGTGTACCCGCTGTTTAGGTGTACACGACATTTGGCACAACTATAGATTGTGTCCATATGGCAGGTACGTCGATTAGACTACCTGCCATATGGCACAATCTACTGATTATACGGAATTATCTCCACATAATCACCCCCTATGGGATTTTATGCGGAAACAACCGCAGGACCGGCCTAGCTGCCGGATGCAGCAAGTTAGGATGGGGGAGCGGCCCCTGGCAGAGGCCACTCCCCACCTGCAATCTAACTGGTGCTTTCTACTACTGGCCTGCGGGACGAATCCCACCGACCCACTCCCCTGTCGTGGGTGAAGGATACCCGTTGACCACCAGGTTCCAGCTCGCCCACCAACTGACCGGCATGTTCCACGGGTCGTCGGCCGAGGGCCACCCTTCCCAGTAGGTGCTGTTGAAGGGCACCAGGGCAGGCGCTTGAACGCCTGGGATGACGGGCAGCTCATCGAGCCAGATCGCCATGGCCCGCTGGAACTGATCCTTCACCTTCTCTACCTCATAAGGAGGTGTCGCCGCCATCTCGTCTACAACGGCGTCGAAGGCCTCGTTCTGGAAGCGGAAGGAGTTCCGCTCATACCAGGGCGCCATTTCCCCCAGGTCCACGTAGTACTTGCTGTGGAACAGCTCCAGGTTGTCGAAGATGTAACCAGGACAGAAGGGCTGGAACGCGAGGTCGTACTCGCCCAGCAGGCGCGCGTTCTCTTGAACGGAACCGCTCAAGGGTTGAACCTCGACCTCGATTCCCCCAGCCTCGAGCTGATCGGCCACGATGGTCGTGACCTTCATGGCCTCGGGGTCGCCAGCGTTCACCAGGAAGTTAAGGTGCAGTTTCTCCCCAGCGGCCGAAGCCCAGTAGCCGTCCGACCCTTTCTGGTAGCCCGCGGAGGTCAGGATCTCCTCCGCCTTGGCTGAATCGTAGGTCGCCGTCGGATACTGCTCCCTCAGGTCCTGGATGGCGTCAAAGTACGGGTTCATGCCATCGTAGGCAGGCCAGATACCCCAAGCAGGCACGGTCGACCCCTCGTAAGCCAGGTCAACGACGGACTGCCAGTTGATCAAGTAGGAGAGGGCCCACCGCATCTCTTTCTGGTCCCATGGAGGATTGTCATTTTGAACCATTAGAGCCCTCGGGCACGGATCCAGCCAGGTGTAGGGAGCGTCCTTGTGCCAGGCACTGACGTTGGGATTCCTATCGGCCACCGCCAGGAAGTCGCCCAGCGCCAGGATCCCAATCTGAGGGGTGTCAATCTCGTTGGCTGCCAGAGCGAGGGCGACGCTGGTCGGCGAACCGACGTACTGGAAGGTCATGATCTTCGGCGCTGGCGTCACCCCGAATACCTTCGTCCCCCACCAATCGTCTCTGCGCTCCCAGGTGATGGCCGATCCCGAAGCAGTGACCAGTGTGTAAGGCCCTGTCCCGATGGGGTCAGAGTTCTTGAAGGTCAGGGGGTCCAATCCCTCCCAGACGTGCTGAGGCAGGATCGTGATCCCACCCCAGATGCCCACCGCGGGGAAGGCCTCCCGGTTCACATGGTAACGGGGGTTGGCCGCTGTCAGATTAAACCGTACGGTGAGGTCGTCCAGTTTCTCCACCGACTCAGTCCACTTGCTCACCTCCGCAGCCCAGGTCATGGCCGGGTTGGCCAGGAGCGTGTCGTAGGTGAAGACGACATCCTCCGGGGTGAACGGCTCACCGTCGCTCCACTCAACCCCATCCCGCAGGTTGACGGTGATGGCGGTGAAATCGTCGTTGTACTCGTACCCCTCCGCCAGCCAGGGGATGTACTCCCCAGTCTGCAGGTTCTCGTAGAAGAAGTATTCGTAGACCACCTGGTGGATGCCCGATCTGGATCGGTCGGCCCCCGCGTAGACGTTCAGGTTGTCGGGAGCGGCGTACGGCTTGCTTACGGCGATGTTGAGGGTCTGCGCCCGGGCTAGCTCCTCAGGCCCAGGGGGCTCAGGGACGGCGGTGACCTCTACCTCTACCTCTACCGGCTTCTCCACCTCCACTATCTTGGTGACCTCGACCGGCACCTCTACCTCCTCGGTGACCACCACCGTCTCCGGGGCACAGGCTGGGAGTAGGGTGACGAGCACCGCCACCACCAGGGCGACGGCTATTGCCCACTTCTTGTTGTTAAGCATTTTCTTCTCCTTTCGTAGTGCTCTTTGAGTTCTGTGTCGGCTGCGAATTGTCCAGTCCCATGAGCAGAGCCCTGCAAAGTGCGCGAGCCCCGCCCCCGCTTCCTCATCTATTCGTCCTCACCTCCTTTCAAGTGCCGGCATCGGTGTGCAAGGCATCACCCGGCATCTACCAGGCCACCACCACCGGCTGCTACCCCGTCTATACCTTCGACGGTGCGATTCTCTGGACAAACATCTTGTCCATATCCTCCGTTCGAATCGAAGAGCGATCCTGATAGAGATAGCAGGCTGCTGCCTGATACTGGTTCGTCTGAAACAGGGGGGGCGCCTTTTCGAGGCACAAAGAAGTGGCTTGCGGGCAGCGGCTTGCGAATTTGCAGCCCGTGTCATCGCTGGCCTGTTTTCCGAAAGCGGATGCCGGAGCCTCACCACTCCACCGGCGATCTGGGTCCGGCAAGGGAATCGAACCAATCAGCAATTGTGTATACGGATGTTGCGGCTGTCCAACCACCAGTTCGACGTCGCCCGCCTCCGCGACGGAGCCACGATAGAGCACAATGATGTTGTGGCTGATCTGATAGGCCGTTGTCAGGTCATGGGTGATATAGATGAGAGAGATACCGAACTCCTCGTTGAGTTGGCGCAGGTTATCCAGGACGGTGGCCCGGAGGGAGGCATCTATCATCGAGACCGGTTCATCGGCAATGATCAACTTAGGCCTCAAAAGGAGCGCTCGTGCCACCATGACACGCTGGCGCTGCCCTCCGCTCAGTTGATGAGGGTAGCGCCCCAAGGTCTCCTCAGGGCGCAATCCTATGGCCTGCAAGACCTTCTCGATCAGCGCCTGGCTCTCGCGCTCCGAACTCGCAAGCCGAAACTTGGCTATGGGGGTCGTCAGGACGCGATCCACCGTGTAGAAGGGATTATATACTTCAAAGGGGTCCTGGAAGATGATCTGTACATCTTGCAGGAAGGCGTACCATTCTGTGCGTGACAACTGGCTGAGGTCCTTCCCTTTGTAAAGCACCTTTCCCTGAGTCGGTGACTCCAGACCGAGGAGGAGGCGAGCCATAGTGGTCTTCCCACTCCCACTCTCCCCGACCACGGCGGTAATCGCTGGCTGGTCGCTGCCGATGGAGAGCGAAAAATCCTCCAGCGCCAGGGTGCGGTTCCCTTTGATCAGCCCGCCTCCGAATATCTTGGTGATATGGCGAGCCTCAAGCAGAGCAGTCATGACGTCACCTATTGATGTTCCTCGAGCAAGTGGCAGGCCGCCTGGTGGTTGAGCCCCACGGGCCTCAGCACCGGTTCCTCCACTGCGCACCGGTCCATTGCGTAGGGGCACCTGGGGTGGAAGACGCATCCTGGGGGAAGATCGAGCAACGAAGGCGGAAAGCCCGCTATCCCCTGGAAAACGCCTTTCTCCTCCAAGGACGGAAGGCTGGCTATGAG
>JADFVG010000202.1 GCA_015222405.1 Chloroflexota bacterium | reverse complement strand
CCATTGCCAGCGAGCAGTCGGCGAGGATGGTGGCCATGCGTGCCGCCACCGACAATGCCAACGAACTCATCGAGGACCTTACGCTAACCTATAATAAGGTGCGCCAGGAGATGATCACCAAGGAGCTTTTGGACATCACCGGAGGAGCTGCAGCGCTGGTCTAGAAGGGGTGAAAAGATGGCTAAAGGAAAAGTAGCTCAGGTTATTGGCACAGTGGTGGACATTGAGTTTCCCCCTGATGGGCTGCCGTCGCTCCACAATGCTATCAAGATCCCCCTGGATGGGGGCGAGATTGTGCTCGAGGTGCAGCAGCATGTGGGGAACAACTGGGTTCGCTGCCTCGCCATGTCCCCCACTGATGGTCTGGAGAGGGGTGCCGAGGCTATAGACAGTGCGGCGCCGCTCACCGTCCCCGTGGGCAGAGCCACCCTGGGCCGGCTTTTCAATGTCATGGGGGAACCCCTGGACGACCTGGGACCTGTTGATGCCGAGGAGCATTGGCCGATACATCGTGCCCCTCCCTCCTTTCAGGAGCAGGAGACATCCACCCAGATGCTGGAGACCGGGCTTAAGGTTGTCGACCTCATTACCCCGTTCACCAGAGGGGGGAAGGTGGGGGCCTTTGGTGGTGCTGGGGTGGGTAAGACCATTATCATCATGGAACTCATTCACAATATCGCTACCGTCCACGGCGGCTTCTCCGTCTTCGCTGGAATAGGGGAGCGCTCCCGTGAGGGTAATGACCTGTGGTATGAGATGAGGGCCTCAGGGGTCATCGATAAGACGGTCCTCGTTTTCGGGCAGATGAACGAGCCGCCGGGGGTCAGGATGCGTGTCGGTCTCACCGGGCTTACCATGGCGGAATACTTCCGCGACGTGGAAGGGCAGGATGTGCTGCTGTTCATCGATAATATCTATCGTTATATCATGGCTGGCATGGAGGTTTCGGCGCTCCTCGGTCGCATGCCCTCGGCGGTGGGCTATCAGCCCACTTTGTCCACCGAGATGGGCGACCTGCAGGAGAGGATCACCTCGACCAAGAGGGGTTCCATCACTTCCTTCCAGGCGATCTATGTCCCCGCCGATGACTACACCGATCCCGGGGTGGCCACCGTCTTTGCTCACCTCGATGCTGTCATCGCCCTGGAGCGCTCTATCGCTGAGCAGGGGTTATATCCCGCCGTTGACCCCCTGGCGTCCACATCCCGCATCCTTGATCCCCGCGTTGTTGGTCAAGAGCATTACGAGGTGGCCCGTGGGGTGCAGCGGGTGCTCCAGCGCTACAAAGACCTCCAGGACATCATCGCCATCCTGGGTATCGAAGAGTTGAGCGAGGAGGACAAGCTCAGCGTAGCCCGAGCGCGCAAGATTCAGCGCTTCCTCTCCCAGCCCATGTCTGTTGCCGAGGCCTTTACCGGCAGGTCGGGCAAGTATGTGCCGGTTAAGGAGACCGTGCGCGGCTTCAAGGAGATCCTCGACGGGCAGCATGACGATCTCCCCGAGCAGGCCTTCTACATGATGGGCACCATCGACGAGGCGGTGGAGAGGGGGAAGGAGCTGGAGGCAACTTGAGGGCCTGAAGGCTTGACAATTTAGCTGTCACGTGTCATAATTAAAAGAACGGATGTTCTGGTGGTGTGGTATGCCGCAATGTGGTTGCTTTCATAACTATGACCTTATACGCATAGGTTCAAAGGATTACAAGCTCACAGTACATATGGAAGGTCAGGCTAATTTGAAGGATCTCCTCGAGAAGGCAGATCTGGCTCAGATTGTTTCCGTTGATCGGGCATTGTTTGGTAACGCATTCACTCTTACTGCCGTCAGGGAGGAGACCGCATTACGTGACTTCCTTGACTTGTTGAGTTCGCGCATTATCATTGACCTAGCGCCGTTAGTCGAGGAGTGTTACGCTCTAGCGCCTTGGACAGTATACGAAAAATGGGAACAACGGGCTCGAACAAGAGTTGGTGACCTCATTTACAGGGCAAAGTATGCGAAGGACGAAGAAGCATGGTTGAACCTATGTGCTGAATTGGAGGCTTTCATAGCTCGGCATCCAAGGCTAAGGAGTGCCAGGGCCATTGTGGCGGCTCCAAAGGCGGACGCCAGTACGCCGGATCTTGCTGGACGGTGGGCAGAGGACATTGCAGTGAATAGGGGTTGGCGGCTTGTGCGAGCCGATAAAGTTCGGCCGACTGGCCCGCAGAAGGAGATGGATGAGGAAGAAACCGAGGAGGACGTAGCCGCAAGGGTAGCTAATAGCGTGGAAGTGGAAAACCTCAGGAGGGGAGCAGATGTGCTCATCGTAGATGATACGGTGCGTTCTGGCGGCACCATGAAGGAGATAGCAAGAGCTTTGCGAGTAGCTGGTGCCGCTAAAGTTTTTGGAATAAGCGTTGCCAAGGATGCGAAATTCACATTGGGAGGTATTGACCTCTCCAGGGAGCAATGGCAATGAACACTGAATATGCCGTCATCTCACCATCGAACCCTGAGTATCCAGAGGGGCTGAGAAGTATTCTGGCTGATACACAACTTTATGTGATCGGCAATTTGGGCCTTTTGGGCAAGCGGGCGATAGGTATTTGTGGGTCTCGCGAAGCCTCTCCTGAGGCACAAGACTATGCCTTTAAGTTCGGTAGGGAAGCTGCCAACAAAGGCTTTGTGGTGGTAAGCGGTTATGCCCGTGGTGTTGACCGACAAGCGCATAGGGGAGCACTCGAGGCTGGTGGGGCCACTATAGCAGTGCTTCCTGAAGGCATAAACTACTTTAGGCTAGTTCGAGAGTTGAAGCCCCTTGTTGACTTAGGTCGCAACTTTTTGGCAATCTCAATGTTTGACCCCGACGCGGTTTGGAAGTCTTGGCAGGCTATGGAAAGAAACAAGGTGATAGTTGCCTTGTCAATGTCCCTGTTTGTTGTCGAGGCTCGCGCAAGGGGTGGAACGATAAACGCTGCGATGGAGTGCGTACGCCAGAAGAAGTCACTTTGGGCTATTGCGTACTCGAAAGAACTAGCTGGGAGGGAAGGGAATCGGAAGCTTCTGCAGGCCTCAGCGATTCCTCTCAAGCGTCAAAGTGACTTACGAAAGGCGTTAGAAGAGTCAGCCTCGAAGCCTGTAGAAGAAGTCAGTCAGTTAGCCTTGAACCTGCTGTGAGGTTGTTATGCCTTTGAAGTTTGAAATAGTTACTGCGGAGCGGGTGGTCTACGCCGATGATGTCGATGTGGTCATCGCTCCTGGCATCGAAGGGCAGATGGCGATCCTTCCCAGTCACGCCCCCTTGCTCACCATGTTGCAGCCCGGTGAGCTGGTGGTGAGGAAGGGGGATGAGGAGACAGCAATTTTCGTCACTGGCGGCTTTTTTGAAGTGATGCAGAATCGGGTAACTGTGCTTGCCGATACTGCCGAGAGGGCTGAGGAGATCGACATCGAGAGGGCGGAGGAGGCCAAGCGCCACGCCGAGGAGAGGCTCAAGCTTCGCCCCGCTGATATAGACCTTACCGCTGCCGAGGCGTCGCTCCGCCGTGCTTTGATTCGGATTAAGGTTGCTGAGCGGAGGAAGAGGAAGCCCAGGTCAGGGGGTGCTCAGGCACTTTAGGTGGTAGGTTAGGGTTTGGAGGGCGACCACAGGGTCGATGTTATATACCCGAACATCACTGTGCACCGCAGGTGCGGCCGGGGCATAGTTTAGGATGGCTTTGATGCCGCAGCTAACCAGGCGGTCGATGACCTCCTGCGCCTCAGATGGCGGCACAGCGACGATTCCAATGTTGAGATCTTGATTCTTGACCGCGTCGCTGAGAACGGCGATATCTTGCACTATTAGCTGTCCTACTTTCTTGCCAATCTGCCGTGGGTCGGTGTCAAAGGCAGCCGTGATGTGGAAACCGTGGGGCCCCAACGTGCTATAGTCTAGGATAGCTCTTCCCAGGCGCCCCACGCCAACAAGGACCACAGACCACTTGCGGTCAAGCCCCAGAATCTGGCGCAGTTCACCCAGGAGCTGGTTTACTTTGTAGCCTTTGCCCTGGATACCGAACTTGCCAAAGTAGCTCAGGTCCTTTCGGATTTGAGCCGGGGTTATCTGCAGTCGCGCACCTAGCTCCTGCGAGCTTACAATTTCGGTCTCATCTTGAAGGAGGGTTAGAACGCGAAAGTATAGGGGCAGACGAAGAATCACCACCTCAGGAATTGGCGCTGCCATCTTATCCTCAACCTTTGCTCATGTATGGAATAATGCACGATCGATTTTAAAGCTTTCTGGCCTCTTTAGGCTCAGGCTTGACTCTGGAGCAAACCTGGGATCAACTCAACTACAACGCGCCCCGTTTCCAGCTCCACCGATTTCACTACATCTTCAATAGCAGGGATGAGCAACTCGCCGTGCTCACCACGCACCACATAAACGTCGTTACTCCCTGTGGGCAATATGTCGACGATGCGCCCGAGGAGCTTCCCCTCGGTGGTCCAAACCTCCAGTCCCGTCAATTGAAACTGATAATATTGGTCTTGAGGGAGAGGGCGAAGCTTTGATTGTGGGATTTCCAGCCAGCGCCCGCGAAGGCTCTCCGCCGCCTCAAGGCTATCCACTGTGGCAAGCTTAAGGATGACCCTCCCCTTATGCCACCTGCTCCGTTCAATGCTTAACGGGCAACCATCAATGTGAACCTCTTCCCCGGGGGAGAATCGGTCAGGGAAATCAGTCATTGCCTCCACCTTCACCTCACCCTTTATCCCCCAGGGGGCAACCACCCGACCAACGACTATAAACTGGGGATCCTGAGGTATGGTTTCGCCTTTCTTTACCTTCAAGACTGCCTAGTCATCCCCTTCGCCCAGGCGTTCGAAAAAACGAGGCGGCTTGCCCGGGAGCTTGATGACCTCACCTGGAAGGAGGGTGTGGTCAGCGGATGGGAAAACCACTACTCGCTGGTCTCGTGGCTGGTCTCGGCCTCCGAAACTATCTCCTGATCCGAAACTATCTCCTGATCCGAAACTATCTCCTGATCCGAAACTATCTCCAGGTTTGCTCGGATTCCTTCCCTTACTGCCATCACTCTAAGCAGGGTGCGCATCGCCTGAGCAACCCGACCCTGTTTTCCGATCACCCTCCCCGTATCCTCGGGGTCAACCTGCAATTTAAGGATCAGCCTTTCGCTGCTCTGCTCCTCAGTTACCACCACCGCTTCCGGCTTATTGACGATCGACTTTGCAATATACTCGATCAGCTCTTTCATGTTGTTTGTCTCCTCTACCATTTCTGTGACCCCTGATGAGGGGCTTTCTCGATTACTTGTTCCTTGTTACCTTGCCAAGATATGCCTCCTAGTACCTGGTATTGTTCGAGCTCCCTTTCCAAAGGCCTTCTATTCTAGGCTTTTGCTGCCTTAAACTTCTCCATGATACCAACCTTATTTAGCAGGCTGGACACCGTTTCTGTGGGCTGGGCGCCTTGCCTAAGCCACTTCAACGCCTTCTCCTCGTCAATGACAATAGTTGGCGGCTCGGTCAATGGGTCATAGTGACCGATGATCTCGATAAAGTCGCCATCGCGAGGGGCACGAGCATCGGCAATCACCACTCGATAGCTTGGCTTTTTCTTCTTTCCCGTGCGACGCAATCGAATCTTAACCATATCTGTCCCTCAATGTTAGCTATTATGGGCGATAAACTGCGAAGTGTCAATGGGCTGCGGGTTCAGGTTGCCAATGGAGTTTTCAGGGGATATAATTGGCTGATATGAAGGGGCGCCCTTTGCATAGCTGGCAGGTAACGGTGGCTGAGGCCTACGAGATTCAGCGCCGGCTTGCTTCTCAGGTATCAAGGCGGAGCGAGGTCGATGCCCCTCGTCTGGTTGCCGGTGTCGATATTTCAGCTCCAGATAGGGGTGGGATGGCAAAAGGGGCGGTGGTGGTGCTTCGCCTTCCTGATCTTGCCCTGGTGGAGCGCAGTGTGGTGGAGCAGGGGCTCAGCTTACCTTACATCCCCGGCCTTCTCTCATTTCGAGAGATGCCGTTGCTCCTTGCTGCCTGTGAACGGCTCACTCTGATACCCGACCTATTCATTGCCGATGCTCAGGGCATTGCCCACCCGAGGAGACTGGGGCTTGCCTCCCATCTCGGCCTTCTGTTGGATGTGCCCGCCATAGGGTGTGCCAAGTCCATCCTCTGCGGCAGGCATGGGAGCTTGGGGGAGGAGCCGGGCTCTTATGCCTCGCTCTTGGAT
>JADFVG010000201.1 GCA_015222405.1 Chloroflexota bacterium | reverse complement strand
GTGCACGGTTTAGAGCTGCTGCGGCTAATTATCAGCCTCTCAACAAAGCATAGCAGGCTGCGATACAGCCTGTGGTCCAGGGCCTTCAGTTTTTGCCGGACACTCCTGCGTGGTGGGTTAATTATGTTAGCTTCTTCGAGATGGCGGCACTCCCTCTCACAGAAATGAGAGGTGATAACGTTTGAAGAAAAGGCAGAGTCATACCCTGTCGAATGGATGATGTCGAAGTCTGTTTTTCTGAGGAGGGAAAGAGCGGCAAGGAGTAAGGTACTGGATATCAAGAAGGTAATGTGTGCCAAAGACTTGGCACATCTGAATTCTGGCACCTTATAGTGTTTAACTTTGAGTAAGTCAATTCCATCTATAGTATTAGAAAAAACCGAAACCTGATGGTCCTCACAGAGCCTTTCGACTAGGTGAGCGGTGACGGTTGCTGGCCCTGCTTCAAAGTTAACATGATGCGCAATGAAAGCAATCTTCAAGCTTATCTCCAGAAGGGGCCTCTAGCATAGCGACTTAGTATATGGTGGTTTTGCCGGAGAGCACCGGGCTTTGGTTCGAGGAGCTAGTGCCAACCCTACCACCGAGGCCGCCGCTAAATAGTGTTTGCCCTTTGGAACTATGAATATTATACCACAATGGACACGGTGTGCATAGAAACTCACTCTATGTCAGCTGCTGCGCAAGGGGTCGAGTCTAAACAAAGGGTGCAAGCTCCAAAGCAAGGAATACAATTCACGTTGAGATGAACAAAAGGCCATTCTGTTCAGTTCGTCGTCTTGCATTGACGGAGACAAGCGACTGCACAATACATCTTATTGTTCACTGTAGCTTTCGGTTTCGCTTGAGCGAAACATCGCCTTGGCATATAATCATCCCATGGAATGGATGCCCTCAGAGCAGGAGAAGGCTTTTACCGTAGCCTCGCTGGACGCTGTGTTCAAACCCCGCTCCATAGCTGTTATTGGAGCCTCACGGAAGAAGTCATCCATCGGCAACAGGCTTTTCCATGAGCTGTTACACCAGGAGTTTACGGGTGTTGTCTACCCCGTGAACCCAAACGCCGAGGTAATCGCCGCAGTACGGGCATACCCATCTGTTCTGGAGATACCGGGAGGAGTGGACCTTGCCATTATTATCACTCCTGCGGAGACAGTCCCCCGGCTGATGGAGGAGTGCGGGCAAAAGGGGGTACGTGGTGTGGTGGTGATATCAGCGGGCTTTGGGGAGAGTAGCTCTGAGGGGATGGAGAGGCAGAAGGAAATACTCGAAACTGCACGCCGCTACGGAATGCGCCTGGTGGGACCTAACTGCATGGGCATCATCAACACTGACCCTAAAGTCAATATGAACGCTACTTTCTCCCCCGTTTTCCCTCCCACCGGCAGTATTGCTATGAGCACTCAGAGTGGTGCGCTTGGGCTGGCTATCCTGGAGTATGCCAGGAACCTGAACATTGGGCTTTCCACATTTGTCAGCATCGGAAACAGGGCTGATGTCTCCAGCAACGATCTGCTCCAGTACTGGGGAAAAGACCCGTCTACCAAGGTCATCCTCCTTTACCTTGAATCTTTCGGCAATCCCAAGAACTTCGCCCGCATAGCCTGCAGCGTCACGCTCACCAAGCCGGTGGCTGTGGTGAAAAGCGGGCGTACTCGGGCAGGCTCCCGGGCCGCTGCCTCACATACCGGGGCGCTGGCTACCGCCGAGGTTGCTTCTGAAGCATTGTTTACCCAGACCGGAATGATCCGGGTGGACACACTGGAAGAGCTCTTTGACGTGGCTAACCTGCTATCTCACCAACCCATCCCTAAGGGGAAAAGAGTGGCTATTCTTACCAATGGAGGAGGCCCTGGCATCATGACCGCTGATGCCTGTGCTGACAGAGGACTGAAATTGCCCGCTCTTTCAGATGAGACCACTTCAAAACTAAGGAGCTTTCTCTCATCTCGATCCAGCCTTACCAATCCCATTGATATGACGGCTGAGGCTTCCGCCGAGGAGTACAGCCGGGCGCTGGAGGTTCTGGCACGTGATGACGGCATAGATATTGTGATAGTCATCTTTGCCCCACCGATACTTGTGCAGTCTGAAGCAGTAGCCAATGCCATAACGGAGTTAGCACCGGAGTTTCGCAGGCGCGGCAAGACACTAGTAGCTTCATTTATGGGTTCGCGTGGTGCCGGTATTGAATACGATTCCAAAGATGGGGGATGCATACCCAATTTCACCTTCCCGGAGCGTACGGCGGTTGCCCTCGCTGGGGCGTATGAGTACAGCCAGTGGCTGCAAAGACCAAAAGGGGTGATTCCCAAACTGACAGGGATCAACAAAGAAAAGGCCGGTGAGGTAGTGGCGTCAGCCTTAGAGCAAAGCTCTACCCGACCCCTCTGGCTGGAAGCTTCCTCCATCTCCGACCTGCTCAACTCATATGGAATCCGGGTCGCAGTGTCGAAGTCAGT
>JADFVG010000200.1 GCA_015222405.1 Chloroflexota bacterium | reverse complement strand
CGTGGGAAGCGGCGCCCTAAGCCAAACCGAAAGGACCGTTCTAGTGGTCGATGATGACCCAGGGGTAATTCAAATCCTGGAGGCCAACCTACGGCATGCCAATTTCGCGGTTATCTCAGCTGCGAATGGAGCCCAGGCCCTAGCTAAGGCCTCTAGAGAGAGGCCAAATTTGATCCTGCTCGATGTAATTCTTCCCGATCTCGACGGCATTGACGTCTGCCGCCGCCTGAAGCAGAGTCGGCAGACCAGCCAGATCCCGGTGATTATGATCAGTGCAAAGGTGGAGAGCGCAGATGTCATAGCAGGCATAGCCGCCGGGGCTGAGGATTATATCACCAAGCCATTCACTCCCTCCGAGGTCGTGGCTTTGGTAGAAGCTCATTTAAGACAGGCACAGCAAGCGGAAAACGCAAATCCTGTGACCGGTCTGCCCGGCAGCAGCCAGGTAAGTAGCTTGGTCAATGCCTTGATTAGCCAAGATAAGCCCCGGGCTGCCATGTATGTGGACATGGATTCTCTCAAAGCTTTCAACGATGTGTATGGCTTCGCTCAAGGCGACCGCGCAATTCAGGTTGTGGCTGAGATACTGCGGGAGGCGGTGCACTTATTTGGCAATCCAGATGATTTGGTGGGACACCGGGATGGCGATAATTTCGTAGTTATCACCACCCCTCAAAGGGCACAAACCCTCTGTCAGAGGATTTTTACCGACTTCGATAGCCGCATCAGAACTCTGTACGACCCCAAGGACTTACAGCGGGGTTACATCGGTTACGAGGGCCGATTGGGTCAGCGGGAGCAATACCCAATCATGACTCTTTCCATCGCAGTGGTCACCAATGAGAAGCGCAGAATTGACAGTTATCTCCAGGCCAACGAGATCGCCGCCGAGCTAATGGGGCATATCAAGAGCCTTCCTGGGAGCAACTATCGCTTTGACCGGCGACAGAACAATATTGTGGTACAACGGACTCTCGCCCCCAAAGATACGCTATCCTCACATCGACAAGAGCTGAGGGCGACACAGGGGGCGTTAGTCTGGCTCAGCTTTCTAATGAGGGAAATGGAAGCGCCGGTCAGTATGATAAAGGACGGCCTAGACTCACTACTACTTGAGGGCTGGGCTGAGAACCTAGACCCGCAGCAGCTGAAGTGCCTGGAATCGATCGGAAAGTGCACCGGGCAACTCATGAGCATGCTCGAGGAACTCGAGAGCCTGAAAAGTGTCGAATGGGATGGACTTGAGACTGCCTTGGATGAGGTGTACCTCAAAAAGACCCTTGACCAGGTTATGGGGCTGGTGCAAGGGCTGGCTAAGGAGAGGGGGGTGGAGGTTGAAATCCAAGATGCCAATGACATCAGCCAGCTGATGGTGGATGAAAGGGCTCTTACTCAGGGTCTATTCTACCTATTGAGAAGCGAAGTTGAGTCAAGTGCGCCTGGTGACCGGGTGGTGGTAAGCGTCGCTGGGGAGAGGGATGCGTTTATCGACATAGAGATCATCAACCGCACCCACTACATCCCCCCACAGGAACTGGCAGCACTCTTTCGAGCTCAACGGAAGAGCGTGACCAATAGAGGGCGAAGAAATGATCTCAACCTGGCCATGATATTGGTGCAGGGCTTGGGAGGCAAAGTTAAGGTTGAAAGCCAGGAAGAGGAAGGGACAGTTTTCACTGTCTTGGTTCCCAAAAGGTGGCGGAGCTGGGTGGAGCGAATCAACCGTTTGCAATCTGACACGGAGAAGAGTTGCCGGGCAGCGCGAGCCCAGCTTAGCAATATCCGCCATTTTCTGTCGTCGACCGGAGAGCAAGTCCCATCGGCCTTGGATGAAAGTCTACAGGGCCTTGACTCGAGGATGCGGGAGCTAGAAGTACTCTGTAATCGCTCTTTACTCCTGGCGGATGACCTGAGTAGCGACCTGGAAACGCAGCAGGATCGTATCCTCGAGCATGAGGCCGAGCAGCTTGCTGCCTTGGAGACTATGCTGTCCATCGCCAGGGAGATTGCCAAGTCGGCAAGGGCGGGCTATCTCTTTGATTTGGATAGCGCCCGACGGGTGTCAAGGTATGCTATGGCAGTCGCTGCTGGCATTAAGCTACCTAGAGGTGAGCAGCAGGCACTCCACTATGCCGCCTTGCTCAAGGATCTGAGCCTTGCTTTAGCTCCTCAGGAGGTGTTTGACCGGAGGAGACGACTCACTGCTGAGAGGTACGCCAAGCTGAAAGAACGCCTGGCCACCCTGAACGAGGAGCTGGCACGGGTTAACTTTCTGGCGCCGGCCTTATCGCTCGTTGCTTACAGGTATGAGAGATATGACGGCACCGGCCACCCCTCCGGCCTAAAGGGTGCTGAGATTCCATTGGGAGCCAAGATTCTAGCTTTGGTCGATGTCTTTGATGCCATGACCTCGGGGCTGCCCCATCCGGGGGCGTTAGAGGTGGAGGCAGCGGTACAGGAGATTGCTGCTGATTCGGGGCGGGGCTTCGATCCCCAGGTGGTGAGCGTCTTCCTTCAGGCATGGAGGAGCGGAAAGCTTTGGGTCGAATAACTTGAGGCAGGCTATGTTGGAGGTATATAAATGGTGAGAAGGATCAGCGTTATCGGAGCAGGATATGTAGGCCTGGTCACGGCCGCCTGTTTCGCCGAACTTGGCTATCGGGTAACCTTGTTGGAGATCGATCCTGAGCGGTTAGATGCCCTGGAGCACGGGGTGTTTCCTGTTCATGAGCCAGGCCTGCCTGAGCTCTGGCAACGCCACTTGGCAGGGGGAAGGTTACACCTGACCGGTAACTATGAACACGGGTTAGAGGGTAGCGAATTCGCCTTTATTGCTGTGGGCACACCATCAACCAAAAACGGAAAACCTGACCTGAGATGGATACGCTCAGCAGCAAGGAGCATCGCCGAGGCAGCCAACGGCCCCATCATTGTGGTCAACAAGAGTACAGTGCCGGTAGGCACTGCTGACCTTGTGGCTAAAATAATTGCCCGCTACAAGCGTAACAACCACGATTTTGCTGTAGTATCTAACCCTGAGTTCTTACGTGAGGGCTGGGCGGTCTTCGACTTCCTCCATCCTAGCCGGGTGGTTGTGGGATCAGCAGATATGAACGCAGCCCAAGCGGTGTCTCAACTCTATGAGCCATTGGGTTGTCCTATTATTCTGTGCGATGCTGGGACCGCGGAGATGTCTAAGTATGCGTCAAATGCTTTCCTTGCCGCCAGAATCAGCTTTATCAACGAAATCGCCTTACTTTGCGACAAGTTCGGAGTCAATGTTATGGATGTGGCAAGGGTGGTTGGTATGGAAAGCCGATGTGGTGATGGCTACCTTGGTGCAGGTTTAGGATGGGGAGGCAGCTGCTTGCCCAAAGACGTAAGGGGCCTTATCTATATGGCGGGAAGCCAGAGGGTCTCCACTCCACTGCTTCGCTCAGTGCTCAGGGTCAACCTTCGCCAACCCCAGATTGTGGTGGCAAAGCTGCAAAGGCTGCTCGGCTCGATAAGGGGCAAGACGATCGGCATCCTTGGGCTTTCCTTTAAACCCGATACCGATGATATGCGCGAGGCGTCATCGCTGTTTGTCATTTCTCTCCTCAAGGAGCACGGCTGCCAGATAAAAGCCTATGACCCGGCAGCTATAAATAACGCAGCCAAGCTTATGCCCACAGTGACCTACTGTGGTGACGCTTATGAAGTAGCCGAGGGCAGCGATGCCATTGTATTGGTTACCGACTGGGATGAGTTCAAAGAGCTAGATATGATAAGGATCAGTTCCTCGATGGCCTGCCCTATCCTCATTGATGGTCGCAACCTTTATGACCCAGAGGAGATGATTCAAGCAGGGTTCATATACGAGGGTGTAGGCCGTGGTGAAATCAGCCGTAAGAAGCCAGAGGTAACGTTGGTCAAGCACGAAATCCAGCCAGAATTGGAAGCGATAGAGTCGATTCAAAGCTGAGCCAGGGAGTAAAAGCGATGAAACTAGCGGGGAAAAAGATTTTGGTTACCGGCGGGGCCGGATTCATTGGCAGCCACCTAGTGGATGCACTGGCCCCTACCAATGAAGTGACCGTGGTGGATAACCTCTCCAGCGGCATCCCTGACAATTTCGGGCATCACCTGGGAAGGGGTACCATCCGCTTTGTTCAGGCCGATATCCGCGACCCCAAGAGAATGGGGGAGTTAGTACGCGGCAACCAGGTCATCTTTCACCTCGCAGCGCAGGGGCTGAGGCTCTCCTTGTTCAACCCCCAAGAGGTACATGAGGTAAACGCCACTGGCACTTTGAATCTGTGTATGGCCGCCCAAGAGGCCGGTGTGGAAAGGTTTGTCTATGTGTCCTCCTCTGAGGCCTATGGGACGGCTAAAACTGTTCCCATGGGCGAAGACCATCCCCTGGCACCTACCACCCCCTATGGAGCTAGCAAACTGGCTGGGGAAGCCTATGCCAGGTCATATTACCTGGCCTTTGGCCTGCCTGTGGTGATAGTCCGGCCCTTCAATACCTATGGGCCCAGAGAGCACCTGGAAGGGGTTTATGGGGAAGTGATTCCCAGATTCGTGCTCAGGGTAATGAATGACCTTCCTCCCATAGTATTCGGCGATGGGCAACAGACGCGGGACTTCACCGAAGTCAGGGATATTGTTCGAGGCATTCTTCTTTCCTCTGAATGTGAGACCCTAATCGGTGAGACGGTGAACATCGCTGCCGGCAGAGAAGTATCCATAAATGAGGTGGCACAGATTATCCTCACGTCGCTCGGCTGGGATGGCGAGCTTGTGCCCTTACACATGGAACCGAGGCCGGGTGACGTCCGGCGGCACTACGCCGACATATCCAAGGCTCGACAGGTTTTGAATTTTGAGCCTGAGGTCGGAATCACCGAGGGTGTCCAGCATTACATCGATTGGGCCAAAGAGCAGAATTGGGACCTTCGACGTCTTCAGCAGCAAGAGAGGATCATCAATTGGAGGCCATGAATGACGGCTGAGACTGGATACGGGATACGAGGAAAGCGCGTTTTAGTTACCGGTGGCGCTGGTTTTATCGGTTCAAGGCTGGTCAAGGAGCTTCTCGACCGCGATGCCGAGGTAATAGTCCTAGTGGAAGGTGAGTCCACACTGTCGAGGCTCGAACCGCTGTTGGCCAACCCCGGGCTTCGCCTGCTGCGCTGTTCCTTAGCTGATTCCGATGCCCTAGCAGCTCAGCGGAAGGAGTGGGGAGATATAGACCTCTTAGCCCATCTCAGGCTACATATGACCCCGGTCACCGCTTTCTGTGATCAGGCCGTAGAGGATATCACTACCAATCTGCTGCCTACCCTGAATCTGATTAAGGCATTGGGTGACTCCATCCAAGGCATTTGCTTTGCCAGCAGCGTTGCCGTTTATGGTCGCCCGGCTCGTCTGCCGGTGAGGGAGAATGACCCTACCAGTCCCATCTCCAGCTACGGAGCAACCAAGCTGACCATCGAGAATTACCTCAGGGCCTATGGCCAGTCAAGCCAAGTGCCAGTAACTATACTGAGGTATTCCACCGTTTATGGCCCAGGGGAGCTTGGACATCGGGCAATACCCAACTTCCTGCATTCACTTACACGGGGGCAGTCTCCCCTGATCTATGACGATGGCTCCGAAATAAGAGACTATGTCTACATAGGCGACGTGGTAGAGGCCACTACCCAGGCCCTGGTGAGAAGGCCGGCACAGGTGCTGAACATCGGCTCCAGCCAGGGCTACAGCAGCCTGGAGATTGCCCACGAGCTGATTAGGCTGTGCTCCGCCGATGTAGAGCCTCGATTCCTCCCCGGCGCGGCGGAAAAGGTTGACCTTATCTGTGATATCTCGGCGGCCAAGGAGGCCTTAGGCTACTTCCCGCAGACAACGCTGGAAGAGGGACTGATGCGGGAGATCGAGTGGTATACAGGGGAGGTGCTGACCCTCCCTGTGGAAAGGGGAGTCTGAACATATGGCTATGCTGAAGAGCAAACGAGGGGTTCGCCGCTTGTTCACCTATTCCCTGTGGAAGGGTGTCGTGGACCGTTTGCTGGCATTGCTAGGGATAGTGGTTTTATCCCCGCTCCTGATTCTAATAGCAATGGGGATCAGGCTCGATTCGCCTGGAAATCCGATATTTTCCCAGGAGCGGGTTGGAAGGGGTGATCGCAGATTTGTCGTTCACAAATTCCGGACCATGCACGTGAATAACGACGACAGCGAGTATAAGGAATATTTAAGGAGGCTTGT
>JADFVG010000199.1 GCA_015222405.1 Chloroflexota bacterium | reverse complement strand
ACTCTCGTTAGAGAGAAGGAATATCCGCCGGAAAAGGACGTCGCCGGGGAGCAGCCCAGGATCGGCGTGTTCGTCTGCCACTGTGGCATCAATATCGGTGGTGTAGTCAATGTGCCTGAGGTCAGAGACTATGCCGCTACCCTCCCCAACGTAGTCTTTGCCGATGCTAATCTCTATACTTGCTCCCAGGATACTCAGGAAAAAATAAAGGCGATGATAGATGAGCACAACCTGAATCGGGTGGTGGTGGCATCCTGTTCTCCCAGAACCCATGAGCCTCTGTTCCAGGAAACCATCAGGGAGGCAGGTCTGAACAAACACCTCTTTGAGATGGCTAACATTCGCGACCAATGCTCCTGGGTTCATAGGGATGAGCCTGAGAAAGCCACCGAGAAGGCGAAGGATCTGGTGAGGATGGCGGTGGCTAAGGCGAGGCTGGTAGAGCCGTTAAAGCCTTTGTCTCTTCCCGTTAACCACTCTGCCCTGGTCGTTGGTGGAGGGATAGCGGGGATGGTGAGCGCTTTAACCCTGGCAGACCAGGGATTCGAGGTCCACTTGATAGAGAGGGAAAGTGAACTCGGCGGAGTGGCAAGAAGGATACATTATACCGTTGAGGGAGAGGATGTTCAGGCATATTTAACCGATCTCATTAAGAAGGTCAGGGAACATTCTAGGCTCAGGGTCTATTATAACGCTTGGATTGTAGATGCCTATGGATACGTGGGTAACTTTACTACGGAGATAATGAGATATCGAGGCAGGATTATAGAGAAGATAGATCATGGCGTAACTATCATCGCCGCTGGAGCTCGGGAGTACAAGCCCAATGGTGAATATCTCTATGGAGGGGACCCCAGGGTGCTCACCCAGCTTGAGCTTGAGGAGGAGATAGCAAGGGGGAATCTGGATATAGTAGGCTGCGACAACCTGGTAATGATCCAGTGTGTAGGCTCACGAAACGACGAGCGAGCTTATTGCAGCAGGGTTTGCTGCAATAATGCAATTAAGAATGCTTTAAAGCTGAAAGAAATGAAGCCCGATATGAATATTTATGTCTTCTATCGAGATATGAGGACTTACGGATTTTATGAGCAATATTATCAGGAGGCGAGGAGGAAGGGCGTTATCTTCCTCCGCTATGATCTGGAAGATAAACCCGAAGTGAGCCAGGCAAGAAAGGATGGGCAATATCTTTTGAGAGTTGAGGGTACAGACGTGGTGCTTGGCGAGAAGGTGGCTATTGATGCCGATATTCTTGCCTTAGGCGTGGCGATGGAACCTTCGCCGGAGTCAACCGAGCTAGCCAAACTCTACAAGGTGCCACTGAACGAGGACGGCTTCTTCTTGGAGGCACATGTTAAGCTTCGCCCGGTGGATTTCGCCACCGAGGGGGTTTTCGTTTGCGGACTTGCTCACGCCCCTAAGGCGATCGAGGAAAGCATTGCTCAGGCCAAAGCCGCTGCCTCTCGAGCAACCACCATATTAGCCAAAGATACTATCATGGCTGAGGGCATCGTCTGCTCTGTAAACGAGGATATCTGCAGTGGCTGCGGCATCTGTGAAGTCCTCTGTCCCTATGGAGCCATCACCGTGGATAGAGAGGAGAAAGTAGCCAAGGTCAACGAGGCACTGTGCAAGGGCTGCGGAACCTGCTGCGCTGCCTGCCCCTCGGGCGCTGCCCAGCAGCGCGGCTTCAGAAGAGACCAAGTTTCAGCGATGATCAAGGCTGCCTTGAAGGTATAGATGGATGAATTTGAGCCAAAGATAATCGCCTTCTTATGCAACTGGTGCGCCTATGCCGGCGCTGATCTTGCCGGGATAAGTCGAATACAATATCCACCAAACATAAGAGTAATAAGGCTGATGTGCTCTGGCCGAGTAGATGAAGCGATGATATTAGAGGCGTTTGCCCGAGGTGCGGACGGCGTCCTCGTTTGTGGCTGCCACCCAAGAGAATGCCATTACATGAAGGGCAACCTGTGTGCTCGAAGAAGAGTTGTGGGCTTAAAATGTCTCCTTGAAAATATCGGAATTGGTCGCGACCGGCTTAGGCTGGAGTGGGTTGGAGCATCTGAAGGTCCAAAAGCGGCTCACGTAATTAGTAGCTTTACCCAAAGTATACGACAGCTTGGTCCAAGCCCGCTCAGGAGGGACCAGGTATCATCTATGATCGGCGCTGCTTTGCTGGAGGTATAACGTGGAGGACTTTGATCCGAGGATAATAGGCTTTTGTTGCAACTGGTGCGCTTATGCTGGCGCCGATCTCGCCGGAATAAGCCGCATCCAATATCCGCCGAACCTCAGGATGATAAGGGTGATGTGCTCCGGGGCCATCGACCCAGAACATATCCTTAATGCCCTCAGCATGGGTGCTGATGGTGTGTTCATCGGGGGTTGCCATCCTGGCGATTGCCATTATATGGCAGGGAACTACAAAATCAGGAGAAAGGTCGCCCTGATAAAGAGACTCCTCTCTCAGATGGGGCTTGAGCCTCAGAGAGTCAGGCTGGAGTGGGTCTCCGCTGCGGAGGGGCAGAGGTTTGCCCAGGTGGTCACCGATTTCATCGAAGAGGTAAAAGAACTGGGACCAAATCCTCTAAAGGGGAAAGGAGTTCGCCGTGAGGAAACTAAAGCTCGCAATCGGGCTCGGCTCCACATGCGCCGGGTGTGATATAGCTATTCTGGATCTCAATGAGAAGATACTTGACCTTGCGGCAGCAGTCGAGATAGTGTTCTGGCCAACGGCTATGGACTTCAAGCTCAAAGAACTTGAGGAGTTCGGAGAAGGAGAGATAGACCTTGGGCTTTACCACGGCACCATAAGGACATCGGCGCAAGAGCATATCGCCCACCTCTTGAGAGAGAAATCGAAGGCCCTAATGGCCTTCGGCTCTTGCGCCTGCTTCGGGGGCATCCCCGGACTTTGCAACCTCACCAGCAAAGAGGCGATATTTGAAACCGTATACCGGGATACACCCTCTACTGTGAATCCAGATTTCACTGTACCTAAAACGGAGGTAAAGGAGGGAGGCTATCTCCTCACCCTGCCCGAGCTTTATCAGGAGGGGAAGGCTTTACCTCAAGTTGTGGATGTCGATTACTATCTCCCCGGATGTCCGCCCGTGGTAGAGCTGATCGAAAAGCTCCTGCCTATCATAGAGCTTATGAAGACGGGCGAGTTGCCGCCAAAGGGAACGGTGATCGCCTCAGATAAGACGCTCTGCGAAGAATGTCCCCTGACCAGGGAAAATAAGATGATCTCGCAGATCGTAAGGCCACACCAGGTCATCCCTGATCCCCAGAGGTGCCTGCTTGAACAGGGGATATTGTGCATGGGGCCCGCCACCAGAGGGGGATGTGGCGCCAGGTGTATCAAAGCTCTTATGCCCTGTAGGGGATGCATGGGGCCGACCGCTGAGGTCGAGGATCAGGGAGCTAAGATGATCAGCGCTATCGCCTCTATCCTGGGGGTAGAGGATGAGAAGAAGCTTTCTGAGGAGGATGTGGAAAAGCTGATGAACCAGATCAAGGACCCAGTGGGCACTTTCTACAGATTCACCCTGCCCATGGCTCTAATTAATAAGAGGGTAATAAAGAGATGAAGAAAATCACCATCGAGCCTATAACCAGACTGGAGGGGGAGGCTAAGATCGAGATATTTCTGGACGAAGAAGGCGATGTAGCTGATGCCTTCTTTCAGGTGGTGGAACTCAGGGGATTTGAAAGATTCTGTGAGGGGAGACCGGTTGAGGAGATGCCCCGGATAACCACTCGCATCTGCGGAGTCTGTCCCGGCGCTCACCATATAGCTTCAACCAAGGCAGTGGACGCTGTGTTCGGTGTGGAACCGCCAGAGGTGGCTAAGAAAATAAGGGAGCTTTTCTATTGTGCCCACATAATACATAGCCATGCGGCCCATTTTTATGCCTTGGCTGGCCCGGATTTCATTCTGGGACCGAGCGCCGAACCTGAGAAAAGAAACATCTTGGGTGTGATAGAGGCGGTAGGTCTGGACGTTGGGAAAAAGGTCATAACCGCCAGAGCCTATGCGCAGAAGATTCAGGAGATGATCGGGGGCAAAGCCACTCACCCCGTCTTCGGGCTCCCCGGCGGGATATCCAAACCCCTCTCTGGAGAGGAGATAAACCAAATAGAGGACATGGGACGGTTTCTGGTGGAGTTCTCCCAGTTTGGTCTGGAGCTATTCGATAATTTGATATTGAAGAAAAAGGAACTGGCGGACTTGATCACCGGAGATATCTATCGCCATGAAACATATTATATGGGGATGGTGGATGAAAATAATATGGTGAACTTTTATGACGGCGATATAAGGGTGGTGGATCAGGAAGGCAAGGAATATGCCAGGTTCAAGCCGAAGGATTACCTAAATTATATAGGAGAACATGTCGAACCCTGGTCCTATCTCAAATTCCCTTATTTAAAGGGCGTGGGCTGGAAGGGTTTGGTTGATGGTAGGGAGAGTGGGATCTACCGCGTGAATTCCCTTGCTCGATTGAATGTTGCCGATGGCATGGCTACCCCTTTAGCGCAGGAGGCTTATCAGAAGATGTTCAGTATATTGGGAGGAAAACCCTCCCATGCCACGCTGGCCTTCAACTGGGCAAGACTGGTGGAGATTATGTATGCATCCGAGCGACTGCTGGAGCTTGCTGCAGATAAGGATATTACCAGCAACGAGGTTAGGACTATTCCCAAAGCCACCCCAACCGAGGGGGTTGGCTGCGTTGAGGCACCGAGGGGGACACTACTCCATCACTACTGGACGGATGAGGACGGAATCATAACCAAGGTCAACCTTATCGTAGCCACCGGTATGAACAATGCCGGAATGTGCATGTCAGTGAAAAAGGCGGCTCAGAGTCTAATCAAGAAAGGGAACATCGACCAGGGGCTTCTCAACATGGTGGAGATGGCATTCCGGGCTTATGATCCCTGCCTCGCCTGTGCCACTCACTCATTACCTGGACACATGCCCCTGGAGGTCATTATCCGCGATGCCCGGGGGAATGAGGTAAAGAGGCTGAGCCGGGATGCCCGGTAGCCCCCTTCAAGGAAATCCGACTCGCTCCGCGACAAGCAGGACACAGGTGTTAGCTCCTTCACTGCTCGCCTACTGAAGCGCTGGCTACCAAGGCAAACCCCAAACTAGCAGCTAGGCACACCGCCACAACACTAGAACGAGCGTCTTCTTCACTGCCTCACCTCCCCCGCCTCCCCCTTTTTGAATAAGGTCAGCTACAATCCCTCATTGCATATAGGTCTTAGTATACTTCTCCATCTCGGCTGTAGGTGTCCACCACTTCTTGATCCCCATGTCCTCAGCTACCTTATTGACCGCGACATAGCCCGGCCCGCCGGTGACCAGACCTCCGGGATAGGCGGAGGCGCCACACAGGTAGAGACCCTCGACGGGTGTCTTGGAGGTGGAGCAATCGGTGTTGGGGCGGAAATAGCCGAGCTGCAATGGGTTATAGTCGCCGTGCTTGATTGCCCCGCGGCGCATATTCGGGAAACGGGTCTCGATGTCCACCGGGGTCTCGGTGACGATTTTGATAATGTTCTCCCGCGTCATGTTGGGGGCCGCCCGCTGCCACTTGTCCAAGATTGCCTCCTGGAGCTCCTTACCCCGTGTCTCCCAGCCGCCTTCAATCTCGTAGGGGGCATGCATCTGGAAGAAGGAAACATGCCCCGGCATTCGGGCGAGGTGGGGATCGAAGAAGCTCTCGCAGGTGGAATGGCCGCCGAGATTATCCCCCACCTTACCTGCGATCACATTGTCCCAGTGGGCCAGGACCTGGTCGCTGCTCTCGAAGCCGAAGATATTCATGAACGTCTCGTTGATCCAGGGGTCGTCGCAGGCATATTGCGGCTGCTCCTTGGTGGCAAGGTGCAGGGTATAGAAGCTCCACTTATCATACTTCCAAGCCTCCACTAACTCCTTCAGCGTTCCTGGCAAACTGTCAGCGCCGACAAGGTCAAGGAAGGTAGTGTGGGGGTCGAGACTGGACATGACCACTTTGCTCCGCAGGGTACGCCCCTCAGAGGTCTCAACCCCGGCAACATGGCCGTTCTCCATGATGATCTTGGTCACCGTAGAAGCATCCAGTATCGTTCCCCCGTTCTGGATTATCTCCCGTAGCAGGGCGCCGGCAAACTTGTGCGAACCGCCGTAGCAGTAACACTTGTTCATCCCCCGGTCGAGAAGGAGGGGAACAAAGAAGCCTATCCCGCTCTCCCTGGGGTCCAGTCCCCACATGCAACTGACATATAGCATGAGGGCCCGCACCCGGTCGTTCTCAAAGGCATCGGTTATCAGCTCCAGAGGGCTGCGCTCGGTGATATCCATCATCTCCTGGCCGATCTCGGTGCGCTGCATAGCTACGGTGAGCTCCAGGGGAGGCACAGGCGGGAGATAGGTGGCAGGGCCTACTATCTCACTTACGATCCGCCTCCAAGTGCGCATCAGCTTGCCAAATGCAATGGCATCCTTGAATGAATACTTGCTGATGGAGTCCTTGGTGTCTTCTATCATGCGTGTCATAAGCAGAGACTTGCCGTCCTCGAATACCATGCCTGTCTGGTAGTTGGGCTTGACCCAGATAAGGGCGTGGCGGTCGAGGTTGAAGTCCTTGATCACAGGCATGTAGTCCACCATCAAGTGGTAGATGGCATGCATGTTGGAGTAGTAGCAGGGAAAGAGGATCTCCTCAGTAGCCAGTCCACCTCCAGCCTCGTAGCGACGCTCTAGCACAGCAACCTTCACCCCAGCCTTGGCCAGGTAGGCTGCCGCCATCAGCCCGTTGGGTCCACCTCCTATAACAACGACGTCCCAATCGCTTTCATTGGGAAACTCATCAAAGATCTTCGGAGGCTCTTGTGTCATCGCATGCTCCTTTCTCTTTTGGATTGATACGCTTTGTTCCTCTCTTTATTTACGAGGTACCGCTGATATCTTACCCTGCTCCGGTATGTACCACGGCGATGGGTACCACCAGTCGCCAGGCTCAACCAAGCCATCCTCAATGAGGATGTGCATCAGGTTGTAGGGGATGGCCATCAATGCCAGCCCTCCAGGATGACCAGATGACTGGTGGCAGAAGTAAAGCCCGTCGATGGGAGAGCGGTATCGAGAATACTCAGGCAAAGGACGGTTGGTCCACCACTGGTCATTGCAGTGGCGAGTGCTGTACCAGCCGCCGCCGATGAGCCCAACATTGCGATGCTCGGACTCCCAAGGGGTGTTTGACCACTGGGCAACTAGATTAGGGGGCTCAGCGTTCTCCACCACCTGGCTGTAGGCCTTGAGCATATAAGCGTCCCACTTATCCTTCTCCTTGTTTAAGGCGTCAGGGCCACCCACGTGGTACTCCGGCGGGGGAACGATAACGTAGAAAGGGGAGACCAGGGTGCGATCGGGGACGCGGCAGGCGTCAGGGATATTCCTCTTGCTCCCGCATGATATCCATATCACTTTCTCTGGTGGCAGGGATGGGCTGCCCTTGCGCGCATTGATATCCATTATGTGCTCATAATAAAGCTCACGGGAGTCGCAGGGGTACACCAAACCGTCCGCAACCATCTCCTCCCTGCCCTTGAACTTGGAGCGGTATCGAGGCGGCTCACGGAAAAGGAAGTGGGAGACATAGATGCTGGAGCCCTTGAGGCTAATGTCCTTTATCTGTTGCATGAGGCCGACATCAATGTGTTGCTGCCCAATCAGATCGAGAAAGGTCTGCTGAACATCAACCGCGCTGACCACTGCCTTGTTGGCCCAGATGGTCTTCTCCCCCCAGGCGGCGGTATCCCTGAGGCGAACTCCCACTGCCCGTCCCTCGCGGATGATGATCTCATCCACGGGACAAATAGTGCGTATCACCGCTCCGTGGGCCATGGCGCAGCGGATAATGGAGTGGAAATAGCCGTGCATCCCGCCGCGGGGCGGCGTTGTTTGGGCATACTGCAACAGTAGTGCTCCGCCGAGGGAGGGGACAGCCACTCCCTCCCACTCAGGGCTGGCACCTGAGTACCAGGCTATCATGGCCATTTGTACCTTATTGGCCTCGGTCTCCATATACTCGTCCATGAGCTCCCACATGGTCATGTCGAGCAGTTCTTCGGTCCAAATGTCTGGGGCGTACTGCTTATACACCTGCATGTAGGGGATATTTTCCGGTGTTATCTCCACTTCAGGGGGGTGAGGAGGGCACCAGTAGATGGCGCGCAATAGCTCTCTGGCAAACGGAGGATCACCGATGAAGCCGCATATCTTGGCCCAGCCTAGAATGTCCTTGTCGACAAGCGGCACCGCTCCCTCGGTGGTCAAAACACCTAGCCGCATGCGTTCTTCTATGGCTGTCCCAGCCATGCCTGGTCTCCAGTCCATGCGGAAGCCATGCTTCCACAGCTCAAGCTGGTCGAAGCCGGGGGCTGCTCCAGCATACATGTAGGTAGTGTGGGGGTCGATGCGCACCCCGGGTATGGGCTCGGTGTTCTCACAACCTCCCCCGGACTCTGGCCTTTCCTCCAAAACGCAGACGCTCTGTCCACTCTTGGCCAGATATGCTGCTAATGCTGTGCCGTTGGGGCCCCCGCCTACAATGACAAAATCATACCTTTCTTCTTTATTCACAGATGCCTCCTTGCTGTCTCTGTAATTCAAACGGGGATAACATACATAACTAGCCTTCTACACGTTTTCGCGCTTATGACACCTCCTCATCAAGCCAACGGGACAACATGCCATTCTCACTACAAGGAGCATTCCATCGATGAAAAATCGTGCAGGACTT
>JADFVG010000198.1 GCA_015222405.1 Chloroflexota bacterium | reverse complement strand
TTCGAGGTGATTAAGAAGGCTATCGAGCTCTTTCCCGGGGTCAACTTCATAAACGCATTTGGCCAGACAGAAACTGCCTCCACAATCACCACCCTCGGCCCTGAGGACCATATTATTGAGGGAACGGAGGAGGAAAAGGAAAAGAAACTGGGGAGGCTCACCTCATCCATCGGCAGACCGATGCCTGATGTGGAGATGAAGATCATCGATGAACAGGGCAATGACCTTCCCCCAGGCGAGGTGGGTGAGATCGTGGCCCTGGGCCCCAGGGTGATGAGTGGCTACTGGAAGGATGCTGAGAAAACGGCAAAGACTTTGACCAAGGATGGCTGGCTCCGTACCGGCGATATGGGCTACACGGATGAGGAGGGCTATTTCTATCTCGCTGCCCGTGCCGATGACATGATCATCAGGGGAGGGGAGAACATCTCCCCGGAGGAGGTCGAGAACGCACTTTATACTCACCCCGCCGTTGAAGAGGCGGCGGTAATTGGTGTTCCCGATCCAGAGTGGGGGCAGCAGCCCAGGGCGATTGTAGTGCTCAAGGAGGGGGAGGCGGCCACTGCCGACGAGTTGATAGAATACTGCCGTGAAAGAATGTCAAGCTTCAAGAGGCCGCGCTCGGTGGTCTTCGTCGATGAGCTTCCCCGCACCAGCACGGGCAAGGTGCTTAAAAGGGTCCTTCGCGAACAGTATGGAGAGTCTTAAGCAAAGCTATTTCTGAATTGCGCTCTCCACCAGCTCGGCGATGTCCATGGACTTAAGCGATTCCGTTGCCTCCTTGGCTTTTATCGCATCTTCGAACATCTGGAGACAATAGGGGCAGGCGGTAGCCAGGATACCGGCGTTGGTTTTGAGTGCTTGTTCGATTCGCATTTCGCTGATCCTGACGCCCTCCCTTTCCTCTATCCAGAAGTGTCCCCCGCCACCACCACAGCAAAAGCTCCGCCTGCGGTTGCGCTCCATTTCCACCATTCTAACCTGGGGTATCCCCTTCACGACCTCCCGTGGGCTATCGTAGATGTCGTTGTGCCGCCCCAGGTAGCAGGCATCGTGGTAGGTGACGATTTGCTCAAGCCCGTTAGTCAATTTCAGCCTGCCCTGCCTTATGAGATCGGCGATGAACTGGGAGTGATGGACAACCTCGATCTCGCCGCCGAACTGGGGATATTCATTCTTGAAGGTGTTATAGCAGTGGGGGCAGGAGACAAGAATCTTCTTGATGCCATGTTTATTGAAGGCCTCGATGTTCTTTTGTACCTGCATCTGGAACAGGTATTCGTTGCCCATGCGCCGCGCCGGCTCGCCGCAGCAGGTCTCATCCTCAGACATCACCCCCACCTTGACCCCCGCTGCCTTGAGCACATTGGCCAGGGCAACAGCAATCTTTATGCTTCTGTCCTCCAGGGAGGAGGCACAGCCGACCCAGTATACTATGTCCACATCTTTATCCTCTGCGATCGAGGGCAAACCAAGAGGAACACACCAGTCCCCCCTGGTGTATGTGGTTCCACGGCAGGTATGGCCTCTGTCCTCGATGCACCTCAAAACCATCTCTGAAGTTTCAGGGATTTCAGCCTGCTCCAGCACCAGATTGCGCCGCATGTCGATGATCTTATCGATGTGCTCGATGAAGACGGGGCATACCTCCATGCAGGCGCGGCAGGTGGTGCAGTCCCAGATCACTTCGGTGGTTATCACATCGCCGATCATAGAGGCGCTGTTTTCGCCTGGATTGCCAGGGTTCCCCTCATTGCCACCGCCGGCTTTGGCCGCCAGCAGGCTGGGACTCATCTCAAGCCAGTGCTGCTTTAAGTCCTGGATCACCTTCTTGGGGCTAAGGGCTTTCCCGCTGAGATAGGCGGGGCAGACATCCTGGCAGCGGCCGCAGCGGGTGCAGGAATCGAGGTCGAGGAGGTGCTTCCAGGTGAAATCATCGATCTTTGCTGCGCCATAGACCTCGGCTGTCTCCAGGTCGATGGGCGCCAGCGCCCCCTTGGGGCGTAGCGACCTGAAGAGCACATTAAACGGGGAAACAACAATGTGCGCCAGTGAGGAGAAGGTGAGGGCGACATAGACTATAGCCCCCAGGGCGAGCCCTACATGAAACCACCACAGGCTTTTGTGTATGGTTTCCAGTGTCCCTACGGAGAGGCCGCCAAATATCTGGGCCATCACCCACCCGCCGGGCGACCATGCCCCCCAGTCGGGATCCAGGGCGGCGATGCGAAGCCCCTCGATGATGAAGCCAGTGAGAACAATAACGAAAATGAGGGATAGGGCAATGGCATCCTCAGGTTTATTGTCCAGCCTATCCGGCCTTTGGATATATCTCCTATAGACGGCAATGCCCAGCCCAACGAGCACCGCCAATCCTAAAACGTCCACGACGAAGGAAGCGCCGAGATAGGGCTTGCCTTCTAGCCCGCCGATGAGATAGTGAGTGACGAAGTCAGTGGCTGCTCCGAGAAGGAAGACGATAGCGCCCCAGAAGATGAGGAAGTGCATTAGCCCGGGGTAGGGCTCCCTGAGGAAACGCCTGTGGATGAGGCCATCAACGATGCCAGTGACGATAAAGGCTCGTAGGCTTTTGCCAAGGTCGCTAAGTCTATTGTCGGGGCGGCCCAGGCGCCACAGGCGGTAGCGCCTGTAGACGGCGTAGGCCAGGATTGCTGCCAGGGGGATCAAGAGGTAATAAAGAATGTGTCCAGAACTGCCGATATTCCAAAATATCTCCCTGCTTTCTTCCATAGTTTCTCCTATTTGTCAAAAAGCTGTCCGTCACCCCGCCCCTAGATAGTCTATCATATCACAAGCAGCCTGCCAAGAAGAAAGCTGCGAGCTTGTCTATGAGGCGGGCTTGGTCTATAATTTTTGGCAGCATCTTGGTAAGGAGGGGAAAATGGCACAAAGGGGAACCGACCCTTTAACTAGGAGGGCTAAGGCAGATATTTTGATAGAAACAACCGCCTCCCAGCTCAAGGATATGCTTCACGAGGCGGCGAGGGAACTGGACCCCTTCCCCTTTTTCATGGGCAGTTTACTTATCCAGGGCATCGAAGCGGAGCCGGGAGGGCCTGCGAAAGCGGAACATGGCTGCGTTGTTGTTTGCCCTGATGGGGAGCTTTATGAATATATCTACTCGGTGATGGTGGGTGGTCTCTATCCTGAACCCTTCCGCAAGGAGGAGGCAAAAAAGCTGGACCTATCTCCCCAGGATTATATCCCCTACGCCTATAACGCCCTTTGCCAGATTACCAAGCTGCTCCTTGAGCGGCAACAGTCCTCTTAACGCTGTGCTATTCGAGGACAATGGTTCCGCTCTTGCCGCCGCTCTTGCGCACCAGTCGGATACCTTCAATGATTATGCCTCGCTCTACTGCCTTACACATATCGTAGATAGTGAGAGCAGCGACCGCCACCGCAGTAAGGGCTTCCATTTCCACCCCTGTTTTCGCCGTGCTCTTCACCCCGGCTGTTATTTCAACGCCTTCTTCGCGGAATTTGAATTCCACCTTGACTTCATCGATGGGTAATGGGTGGCACAGAGGGATGACTTGTGAGGTCTGCTTTGCCGCCATGATCCCAGCCACCTGGGCTACGGCCAGAACATCCCCTTTTGCCATCTTCCCCTGTTTTAGCCGGGAAAGAGTGGCTGGCTTCATCCGTACCATGCCTTTGGCTACTGCCTGGCGCTCCGTGACCGGCTTTGCGCCCACATCCACCATCTGAACTTCCAATGGTCGTTCTTCCTGTTCTGACGGCACGGGGTGGAGCATTTCGCGTTGACTTGCCAGATTAGTGGCTAGGTTGTGGGCCTCTTTATGGAACTCGTTTCCCGGATGGCCACGAATCCATTCCCACCGCACTTTGCGTTTGCTAACCGCCTCGTCCAACCTTTCCCAAACGTCACGGTTGACGCGCCTTTGCCACGCCTTGGTCATTGTACCAAAAAGATATTGGCTATCTGTGTACACCACCATTTCTGTACCTTGGGGAGTGTGCAAGATGCCTTCCAACGCGGCGGTAAGCTCCATGCGGTTACTAGTAGTCTTCCTAGCCGTTCCAGAGAAAACACGCTTTTGGCCATTCTCAAGGACAACGGCCGCCCAGCCGCCCTGATCTAGACCTGGGTTATAAGCCCCATCTCCGTAGACCTCAATCACGCCAATCGACCCTCCAAGGCGTCTCTGGCTAACTGTTGGGCTTCGCTTAACCACCTGTGCTTTGCTATGTATTCTGGATACACATGACGACGACTAATTAGCTCGTCAAGCTGTTGCCAAAGGTCACGGTTTGCTTTTCTCTGCCAGGAGTCACGGATCATTACTATAAATGGTTGATTATTGCTCAGCAGCTTGACTTCACTACCATCCTATGTCTTGCCAAGTGCCTCAATCGCTGCTTTTAATACCATGCGGGGAGCAGTGGCTCCCCGCTCAGACCCATTTGTCTTTTTTGGTAGCCCTTCTTCCTCTACCACCACAGCACCCCAGCCGCCTATGTTGGTAGCGGGATTAGCAGTGCCAGCAACGTATATCTCAATCACTCAGCCTCCTTTCGTACCCAAGCATGCGCCGTCGGTGTAAATCTCGATTATCTTTTTAACCTCCCATGTGGCACATGGTTCTTTCCTTGGGAAGTACCCCCTCCGCTAGGTGATGGCGCTCCGGTTTGGCGGCCACCGCCTGCCTTATTAGCTGGCTCACCTCCTCTGGCGATGCCTCTTGGCGCAAGGGTTGCCTCAAGTCCACCTCCTCATCGCTGAGGAGGCAGGGGCGCAATCGACCATCGGCGGTTAATCGCAGGCGATTGCAATTAAAACAGAAGTGTTCACTGAGTGGGCTGATGAAGCCTATAGTTCCTGATGCTTGCGAAAAACGGAAATATTTGGCTGGACCGTTGCCTGGGCTAAAGGAGCAGGGTTCCAGAGGGCCTAAAGAGAGGATTATTTGCTCGATTTCAGCTACGGGGACAAACTGGAGGCTGGCTGCCTGGCCAAATGGCATAAGCTCAATGAATCTTACATTCCAGCCTTCGTCCTTGCTGAGGCGGGCGAAATCGAGGACCTCATCATCATTTATCCCCCGCATAACCACCATGTTAATCTTGACGGGTTCTAGCCCCGCCTTATGCGCTGCTTCGATGCCGGCAAGGACATGGCTCAGCTTGTCTCTCCCCGTGATCTGCTTGAATCTCTCCCTTTTTAGGGTATCGAGGCTGACATTGACACGCTTCAGTCCCGCCTGCTTAAGCGGAGCGGAATATCGCTTGAGTAGCACCCCGTTGGTGGTTAGGGAAAGGTCATCGATGCCTTCCATCTGGGACAACATATGTACCAGGCGGGGCAACTCTGCCCTCACCAGGGGCTCGCCTCCGGTGAGCCTCAATTTGTTTATCCCCAGCGTCGCCGCTGCTCGAGCTACAGTTTGAATCTCCTCATAGCTGAGTATCTCACTGCGAGGCGATAGGGCAATGCCCTGCCGCGGCATGCAGTAGATGCAGCGCAGATTGCAGCGGTCGGTGACCGAGACCCTGAGATAGTTTATCGGGCGCTGGAAGGAGTCGGAAAGCCCAGTCATTTTTTCATTCCGATTGCAGTTTTTAGCAGCATCTCACGCGCCTTCTGTGCCGCCTTTCCCCGGTGGCTGACTTTGTTCTTCTCCTCTATGGATAGCTCAGCCATAGTTTTTCCCAGGTGGGGCAGATAGAAGATCGGGTCATAGCCGAAGCCATCATTGCCCTTCGGGTTAAGGGCGATGATGCCCGGGCATTCTCCCTGGCATAGCTCCACCTGTCCTTCAGGCCAGACGATGGCGATGACACACCTGAAGCGAGCCTTTCTTTTTCCCCAGGGAATGCCCTCCAGTCTGGCCAGTAGCCACTCAACCCTCTCCTCGTCTGAGGCATCTGCTCCTGCGTAGCGAGCAGATAGGACGCCGGGCTCCCCGCCCAGGGCATCGACCTCGAGCCCCGAATCGTCAGCCAGGGCAAGCAAATTGCTTATGGAGGCGTAGGCCGCGGCCTTAATGGCGGCATTCTGCTCCAGGGTGTCCCCGGTCTCGCTAACCACGGTGTCGATGCCCTCTTCAGCGAGATTTGTCAGTTTGAAGGGCAGGTCACGAAGCAATAGCAGGTACTCCTGCACCTTAGCTGCGTTTTTCGTCGCCAGCAGGAGCTTGGGCATGCTCATTCCTCAAGGTCGACAAACCTCTTATCCAGCTTCTTCACTACCTCGGGCATGGTGGTGTATTCCATCTGCTCCAGGGGCAGCCGGTGGGGCTCAAAGGGTCCATGGCGACGCATATAGTCAGCGATCTCGTTTGCCTGGTGCCTCGCAATATCGAAGCTGGGGTCATCGAACATATCCCTTGGTCCTATCAGCTTGCCGCCCGAAAGCTGGAAGCCAGCAGCAATCACCCGCGGCGGACCATCAAAGCGGGTGGGGTTAGAATCCTCGACGGCCACTGGCATCAACGGGCCATGATGGGAGCCGCGCATCCAACCTTCCACTAGCTGGGGGTGGGTGAAGGGCTCCAGCACCTCCCCCACTGCGGGAAACTCCCCCTGAGAGCGAACGATGCACACTGGGTCATCCTTGCCCACGTATCTCCCCGCCATGAGCGATAGGCGCTGGGTGGAGGAGACGGCGGCGATATTGTTGGAGCCCCGGTGATAGACGGCCTTCACCGCATAACGGGATGGAGCCCCCATGAAGAGCAGCATGTCATAGATCTCATCGGGGGCTTCGAGGGTGATCTTCTTATGCTCCTTGACATCGTGAATCTCGAAGCGGAAGCCCTGGTGCATGTTCTCGGCGATGACAAGCCCGATGGTATTGAAGGGGTCGGCAAATATCTTGTACAGGGGGAGATTCCAAGCCCCGGCCGATGTCTTATCGGCCATGAAGATGATTATCGGCTCTGACCCCCTCTCCTCAAACTCCATTTCGGCCACCCCTGGCCCCATTCCCTTGACATTGCCTGAGAAGGCCTCAGCGAGCAGGTCCTGCCCTGCCCCATGAAGCTTTAGCTCCTTGGCCACCTCGGTGCACTCCAGGAAGGTGTCCCAAGCCATTTTGTGAATGGCCTCGTCCTCCTCCCCGCGCTGGTGGGTCATGATCAGTTGCAGATCGTCCCCGCACCTGGTTACGTGGAAATCCACCAGAAGTTTGCCCATCTCCTTTTTCAGAAGCTCGTTGGCCTTTTCCAGAACCAGGGGGTGGGAGCTGGAGTGGCCCACATAGCCTCCAACGTCAGCCTTGATCACGCTAAGGGTAATCATCATCTTCCTCCTTTCCGAATTGGTCTATTTATTGGCACCCATCGCCTCACAATATAGGGTATGAGGTTCTCTGGGAGGCGCAGCTTCAGTAATCGATTCCTCTCCTTGCCTTTATCCCCTTGTGGAAGGGATGCTTGATCTCTACCATATCGGTAACTAGGTCAGCCCTTTCAATAAGCTCCGGGTCGGCATGACGACCAGTGAGGATAAGCTCCACATTTTGCGGCTTGTCCTTGATGAGCTGGAGCACCTCCTCTATGCCTATAAGCTTCCAGGCAACGGCGATGTTTATCTCGTCCAGCACTACCAGGTCGTAGTCGCTGCTAGCCAGCGCCTGGCGGGCTGCATCAAGCCCCTCCCTTGCCTGCTGCCTCTCCTCCTCCTTCACATTATTTGGGTCAACAAAGCCCTCATGTCCGAAGCTCTGGTAGGTAACATGGGGCAGAAGAGCGAACACATTTCGCTCTCCATACTGATAACCCCCTTTCATGAAGTAGATGATATGGGAGCGAAGCCCTTGACCCGCGGCACGAAGTATTACCCCCAGGGCAGCAGAGGTCTTACCTTTGCCATTGCCAGTGAAGATCTCTACCAGTCCTATTTCCAGAGGTTCATTCTTCATCATGATGTTGAAAAGGCCCGGCCGTCACAGGCCTTGCCCCACCTGGATGGCGGTGGGCATTTGTGGTTCACCTTCAGAGTGTAGCAAGAGACCTCCCTCGTTGTCAAGGATGTTTAGTGTCCGCTGTTGACAGCAGTGAATTTTGGGCGATTTGCGTGCTCCGTGTTATAATGCGCTTATAGCAGGGGAAATGCTGATGGAGATTATTCCCGCCATCGACCTGAGGCAGGGGAGATGCGTTCGCCTCTATCAGGGCGACTTTAGCCAGGAGACGCTCTTCTCTCCAGACCCCGTTGCCGTTGCCGTCCAATGGCAATCGCTGGGGGCACCTCGGCTTCACATAGTTGACCTTGATGGCGCTTCACAAGGGGAGCTATGCCATGCTTCCCTTGTTGAGGAGATAGTGGCCTCGGTTAAGATTCCCCTTCAGCTAGGTGGTGGCCTGCGCCGGCTGGATGTAGTGGAGCAGGTGCTTGATATGGGCGTGGAGCGGGCTATCCTGGGCACAGCGGCTATAGAGGATCACGGCCTTGTCCGTGAGGTGTGCCAAAAGTTTGGTGAGAGGATCATCGTCAGCATCGATGCCATTGAGGGCTTCGTTGCCAGCCATGGTTGGCGGGAAAAGACAACAGTCGCTGCCACCGAGCTGGTGGAGAAAATGGCATCTCTTGGGGTCGGGCGCTTCATCTATACCGACATCACCCGCGATGGCACTCTCACCGAACCCAATTTTAGAGCTATAGCCGATTTGATCGACAAGACGAATTTGCCTGTTATTGCCTCCGGGGGCATTGCAAAGCTTGAACACCTCGAGAGGTTGGCCGAGATTGGCGTGGAAGGAGCAATTATTGGCCGTGCGCTCTACACCGGGGATTTAGACCTCGGTGAGGCGCTGGCGGTTATTGGTTAACTAGGAGGGTTGGTGAATCATGCTCAAGTTCGATGAAAAGGGGCTAATCCCGGTTATCATCCAGGATGCGATCAATGGCGAGGTGCTGATGCTGGGTTACATGAATCAGGAGTCGCTGAAGAGGACGCTTGACAGCGGTCAGGTCTGGTTCTATAGCCGTAGCCGACAGGAACTGTGGCACAAAGGTGAGACATCGGGGAGCTTCCTCAATGTCCGTTCCATGTTCAGGGACTGTGATGACGATGCTCTTCTAGTTCAGGTGGAGGCTGCCGGTCCGGTATGCCATACCGGAAATAGGAGTTGCTTCTTTCGCGAGTTAAAGGAAGTGTAAATGAAAAAAGCGGAGCCCTTGGCTCCGCCCTTCCTACTACGATGCCGCTTACTGTATCTTGTATCGCCGCTTAAAGCGCTCCACCCTTCCTGTGGCATCCATAATGCGCCGCTCCCCGGTAAAGAACGGATGACACTTACTGCAAACCTCCACTTTAAGCACCTCCTTAGTGGAGCCGGTGGTGAAGGTATTGCCGCAGGAGCAGATGACCTTGGCCTCCATATACTTGGGATGAATCTTTTCTTTCATTTTACGAGCTGTAGACGCTGACCTTTTTCCTGATTTTGGTTGCCGGCTCGAACTTGACAACGCCATCGATGAGGGCGAACAGGGTGTGATCTCGTCCCAGGCCCACGTTATTGCCGGGTCGAATCCGAGTGCCTCGCTGGCGAACGATTATTGAACCCGCGCGCACATACTGACCGCCATAGCGCTTCACTCCGAGCCGCTGCGCCTGGCTGTCTCGCCCCAACTTTGTGCTGCCACCACCCTTTTTATGCGCCACTTTTTCGCTCTCTTCCTTGCTTTTCGATATGAAAACGCTTGTCGCCAGGATCTAAACCGATTCCTCGCCTCATGCTAGCATACTATCTCTTTTATCGCAAGTCGGGTGTAGATTTGCCGATGTCCTATCTTCCTCCGATAGTGTACCTTGGGTTTGTATTTGAAGACGATGATCTTCTCTCCCTTGCCCTCACCCAGGACTTCGGCGATAACCTTGGCCCCCTCCACCGTAGGTCGGCCTACACTCACCTTATCCCCATCGGCAACGAGCAATACCCTATCCAGCTCGATGGTGCTCCCTTCCTCTGCTGGAAGGCGGTCGACATCGATGGTATCTCCCGCGGAGACCTTATATTGCTTTCCCCCGGTCTCAACGATGGCGTAAGTCTTGCTTTTCTTTTTTGTAGGCGTCTTACGTGCCAAAATCAAGCCCCTTTCTTGAGGCGGTCAACAGAAGCCGAAATTCCCCTAAGGCGCCAACCCCCCCATATCCTGAAAAGCCGGCCCTAAATCCCGGGCCCAAGTCCGCATCTCTGCCTTTGTCGCCTCAAAGGACACCGTTATCCAGGAGCCGCTTTGACGCACATTCAGTCTATCCACTATATCCATAACTTCACCGGGAAGGTCGGGCAAAAAAGCGAGTGTGCCTATTAGAGCGTCAAATGCGTCTTTAGCATCCTCTGCGCTACTGCTGTTGGGGAAGAGCAGCTTCAACTGAAAGGATAGGTTTACTCCTACTTTATTGAAGCTGATTCCAATCGCCTCAATATTTTGGAAGGTCTCAAGGCCTTGGGGAAGCTCCTCGGGAATCTCTTCCATCGCCTCTGCCGGTATTTCCATTGCCACTTTGACCCAGGCATCGCCCAGGGCGTTATAGATGTCGTAGATTGGTTCATCCAGAGATGGTGCTCCCTTTTCGACATCGATAGCATCTTTCACCGCCACCCTGCTGCCGCCAAGGATGGTGTCGCTGTTGAGGAAGCAGAGGGCCACCTCATTGTCACCAAAGCTGTAAATTTGATAACCTTTGTAGTCGCTGGTGGACAGTTCTTCACCGACGGCGCTCTCGATGCTGTCGATGAGGGCTTTCTGGTCAAAGTCCCCCTTCGCGATGATCCCGAAATAGTCCTCGGATTCAATTTCGCCAAATATCAGCACCTTGGAGAAATCTTCGAGATCGATGCCCGTTTCCTCTTTCACCTGATCTAATAGGTCGTCGACGGTTTTTGGCTCCTCCATGTTGGCTGCGATCTCATTGATTATATCCAGGACATCGTCATCGGCGAAGATTCTGTTCAGGTTTACGCTGGCGGCAAAATCCGCCGTTTGCGGCACTAGGTCTATGGCTGCAATCCCCTTCTCCGTTTCGCACCCGATAACTCCGCCCAAGCCAGCCACTAAGGCAATGGCGATAAATACAAGAACAATTTTCTTACCCATGATTTCTCCTCTTTGGCTAGGATAAACCGTAGCATATCTCGGTAAGAATGTCAAAGTGGAGAGGCTCTAATTTGTGAGTACATTGGTACTAAGTTGCCCGTTACGGGCGATTAAAGCTATAATAGAAGCGCTATGATGCGACTCGATCATATTCTTCCTCTGGTAACCAGGCCCGCCCGTTACACTGGGGGCGAGTGGAACAGCATTGTGAAAGACTGGGATGCTGTCGATGTCAGGATGGCCCTCCTTTACCCCGATCTCTATGAGATTGGCATGTCCAATTTGGGGTTATCCATCCTCTACGACCTGGTGAACAGACAGCCAAAGGCCCTCGTCGAGCGAGCCTACGCCCCTTGGGTTGACATGGAGGCTGAGATGAGGAAGGCATCTCTTCCCCTCTTCAGCCTGGAATCGAAGCGCCCGCTTAGAGACTTCGATATCATTGGCTTCTCCCTGGGCTATGAGCTCACCTACACCAACGTGCTCAATATGCTTGACCTCGCTCAGATACCGGTGTTTGCTGCTGAGCGGGATGATTCATATCCCCTAGTCATCGCTGGGGGCGGTTGTGCCCTCAATCCCGAACCCATGGCCGAATTTATCGATCTTTTCATCCTCGGCGAAGGTGAAGAGGTGCTCCTAGAGCTTTTGCAGACCTTTCGCCGCTGGAAGCTGAGGGGCTCGGGACGGAAGGAGGAGTTGCTGCGGGAATCGGCAAATATCTCTGGTATCTATGTTCCCAGCCTGTACCAAGTTGACTATGGTGATGATGGCACCATACTCAGCATTGAGCCCACAGTCCCGGGAGTAAGCTCCAGCATCAAGCGTCGCGTGGTAGCCAACCTGCTCCCGCCACTGACCAGGCCAGTGGTTCCTTATGTGGAGACGGTGCACGATAGGGCAGCCATCGAGATCCAACGGGGCTGCACTAGGGGCTGTCGCTTCTGCCAGGCGGGGACCATCTATCGCCCACTCCGGGAGCGGCCTCATGAAGAGGTCTTGGAGGCGGCGGATGAGCTGCTCAAGAATTGCGGCTATAATGAGCTTTCTCTCCTTTCTTTAAGCACCAGCGACTACGGCGGTATCGAGGGTTTGGTCAGTGCTCTGGTGGCACACTATCGGGATTATCACCTTAAACTATCGCTCCCCAGCCTCCGCATGGATAACACCTCGGTACGGCTAATGGATTTGCTTGCTTCAGGAAGGAAGGGAGGATTGACCTTTGCCCCTGAAGCGGGGAGTGAGCGTTTGCGCTGGGTGATTAACAAAGGCGTTTCCGAGGAGGAGTTGCTGCAAACTGTGAGCAACGCTGCCGGAGCGGGATGGACCGGGGTTAAGCTCTATTTCATGCTTGGCTTGCCTACGGAGACCTCCCACGATATAGAAGGCATTGTTGAGCTAGTGCGGAAGCTCTGCCAAGTAGGGAGGAAAGCTAGAGGGAGACCCTTCCAGATGAGGGTCAGTGCCTCTGCCTTTGTGCCTAAAGCGCATACTCCATTTCAATGGGTAGCCCAAAACGGTGAACAGGAACTCCGGGCCAAGATTGAGGTTTTGAGGCGAGGCTTGAAAAGGTCGGGGGCGCACCTTTCGTGGCAGGAGCCCCGTATGAGCCTGCTTGAGGGAGTAATGGCGCGGGGGGACCGCCGCCTGGCTAAGGCCATCTACTGCGCCTGGCAGATGGGCTGCACCTTCGACGCCTGGAGCGAGCGTTTCGATTATGAAAAATGGCTCCATGCCTTTGCTGACTCGGGGCTAGATCCCTCCTTCTATGCCAACCGTGAGCGTCCTGTGGATGAGCTGTTCCCCTGGGCTCACATCGATATTGGCGTCAGCACCGCCTTCCTCAGAAGGGAATATGAGCGCACCTATGAGGGCGAGGAGACAGAAGACTGCCGTTACGGTCCATGCTCAGCTTGCGGGCTAGAACGTTGGCACCCCGCTTGTCAAAAGCGGTATCAGGCTGCTGACGGCAATGCTGGCGCTAGCAGGCTTTCTTCTTAGTCCATCGCAGTACCACCCCGATAGTTAACTCTACCCTACCGGCGATTATTGCCCTGATCCCACTCCAGGTGCTATAGACGAGGTTACCCTGTAAAACGACCCCCTTGGGGGTCTAACCTCTGCCAGTAGTGGTACCAACAGTCCATCAACTGCGGTACTAAAGGTTCATTGACAGTAGCGGCATTCTCATATAGCCTCCAAGTGCGATAGTGAGGGCTGTTGTGGTAAGGAAATTGGCGCTCATCTTGCTCATACAATTATCCGTATTCGCGGGCATCCTGTATTTCCTGATTCCTTGGGGCTGCCAATGTGAGGTTAGGCATGATGTGCTGGTAGCCACTGTCACCAATGACAGGATTCTATCACCACCGACCAACGGGGAATGGCAAAGCTGTGATTATGTGGCTGAGCGTTTATTAGCAGAATTCCCTGAAGTTGGGGATAGAATTTATCTCAGTGACAGCAGATATTTGCTCGTTCCGTCTGGTGAGGTGGAGAAATTGCTAGATTGGGATGCTACTGACGAATTTGTCTATGTCCCTGAGCTTTATGATTGCGACGACTTTCAGTTCCGCTTGTGGGGTCAGGTAAATTCTCTGCCCGAATGGGCAGGGCTAAGCATGGGAATAATCTGGTTCTCTGACCCTGCGCACGCAATGAATGTCTTTGTCGATATCGATGGTAATGTGTGGCTCATAGAGCCGCAGAACGATGATATGTTCCAAAGGCCTCCCGACTGCGAAGCCTACCTGATTGTAATGTAGGCTGTGCTTCAAGGGCGTGTCGACCGCCCTTCGAGGCATGCGATGGAAACCACTTCATCCCCTTCGGCCAGCTTCATTAGGCTTGCCCCTCTTCTGATTCTCCCCTGGGCCGGAATATTCTCTACGTTCATGCGAATAATATGCCCCCGAGCGGAAACGATTAACAATTCCTCGGAAGGGTCGACGACCCGTGCTGCGGTAACCCGTCCTGATTTGGAGGTGATGTGGATGCTCTTTACCCCTCTACCGCCGCGAGACTGGGGGCGATATGCCTTGAGTGAGGTTCTCTTGCCAAAGCCGTTGGCGGTGACTACCAAGAGGTGAGCTTTGGGGGAGACAATGTCCATGGCCACGAGGCGGTCGTCAGGAGCGAGTCGGATACCACGCACGCCACCACTTGCTCGGGAGGCAGCTCTGAGTCTATCGCTGGAAAACCTAATGGCATATCCCTCTTCGCTCATTAAGACCAGCTCATCCCCTTTAGCAGCTATCCTTGTCGCCACAAGCTCATCCCCTTTCTCGAGGTCCATGGCGATGAGGCCGCTGCTTCTCACCGTGGCAAACTTCTTGAGGGGGATCTTCTTGATCTCTCCGCAGCGGGTAGCCAGCACTATGAAATCGCCCTCATCAAAGCTGGAGATGGCGACAATCTCAGTTATCTGCTCATTCTCATCTAGGGAGATCAGTTTGACCAGCGGCGTTCCCTTGGCTGTGCGCGAGGTATCTTGAGGTATGCGATAACATTTTAGAGAGAACACCTTTCCCCGATTGGTGAAGAAAAGCAAGGTGTCAAGGGTATCGGTAACGAGGAGCAGGCGAACGCCCGCTGCCTCTTGGGTTGCTATCCCGGTCACGCCCCTTCCCCCTCTTTGCTGAAGCTTGTAGCTCTCGCTGGGCATTCGCTTAATGTATCCTCTGTTGGTCAGGGTGATCACTACTCGCTGATGAGCGATGAGATCCTCTTCCTTGAACTCTTCAGCCTCCTCGGGGATGATCTCTGTCCGCCTCGGGTCGCCATATTTAGCCTCTAGCTCAGCTACCTCCTCGTTGATGAGAAAGAGGATCTTCCTTGGGTTAGCCAGGAGGTCTTCGAGGTAGCTGATGGCCTTGAGAACCTGGGTATACTCTTCGGTGATCTTTTTGCGTTCTAAAGCTGCCAGGCGGCGCAGTTGCATATCGAGGATAGCTTGTGCTTGGGTCTGGGTCAGAGTGAAGTTTTTCATCAGATTTGTCCGCGCTGCCTCGGCGCTTTGGGAACGGCGAATGGTGGCGACAACCTCATCTAGATTGTCGAGGGCAACCTTCAGCCCCTCCAGGATGTGAGCCCTTGCTCTTGCCTGATGAAGCTCAAATTGGGAGCGACGAACGATGACGTCACGGCGGAAGTCGATGTATTGCTGAAGGGCGGTCTTAAGACTGATTACCCGGGGTTGGCCGTCAATGAGGGCCAGCATGTTGACAAAGAAGGCCGACTGCATCGCTGTATGCTTAAAAAGGTTGTTGAGTACTTGATCCGGTTGGGCCTCCCTTCGCAGCTCGATAACGATGCGCATCCCCTGTCTGTCCGATTCATCGCGCAATTCAGTGATGCCTTCAAGCCGTCTTTCCTTGACCAGGTTGGCGATCCTCTCCACCAGCGCTGCCTTGTTTACCTGGTAGGGGAGTTCAGTGACCACTATCTGGAGGCGTCCCTTGGCCATCTCCACGATATCAGCCCGAGCCCGGAGCAGGACCCTGCCTCTTCCCGTAGAGTAGGCATTTCTGATTCCCTCCAGACCATAGATAATTCCTGCTGTGGGGAAATCTGGTCCGCAGATGAAATTGGTGAGCTCATCCGCAGTGGCTTCTGGGTTGTCAATGAGATAGGCGATGGCATGGCATACTTCACCCAGATTGTGAGGTGGAATGTTAGTCGCCATGCCGACAGCGATTCCTGATGCGCCATTGATGAGTAGGTTGGGTAGCCGGGCAGGAAGGACAGTGGGCTCCTTGAGCGAGCCGTCAAAGTTTGGTGTAAAGTCTACGGTCTCTTTATCGATGTCGGCCAGCATTTCTTGAGCGATGGGAGAGAGGCGTGCCTCAGTATAGCGCATCGCCGCTGGGGGATCATTATCCACGCTGCCAAAATTTCCCTGACCATCGATGGGCACATACCTCATGGAGAAGTCCTGGGCCATGCGCACCATAGCTTCGTAGACTGGGTCATCACCATGAGGGTGATATTTCCCCAGCACCTCGCCCACAATGCGGGCACTCTTCTTGTGAGGGGTAGTGTGACGCAGCCCCAACCCATCCATGGCATAGAGGATCCTTCGTTGTACCGGCTTTAGCCCATCGCGTACATCAGGCAAAGCGCGCGAGACGATGACGCTCATGGCATAGTCTAAATAGGAGCTCCTCATCTCCTCTTCGATGTCCAATGGTTTGACAGTGCCAATCTCTCTTTCCATCATGCCTCCCTATAGTAGAACCGGCCTATATTGCCAATGGGATAAAAGGGGGTATTCTTACCATAAGAATATCACGCTCTATCAGCTTAGTCAAAGGGAATTCTTGTGGTGGGCAGCGATGAAACTGGTTAGGGTGTGGAGGTTTCAAGCCTACTCTAAGATATTGGCGGTATCTATGTCCTCGTCACCATCCTCGGGTAGCAGGGAGATACCTTCGGGCAATCGTTCCGCTTCCGCTTCCTCTTCTGCCTCCTCTTCCCATTCTGAGGCGTCGTCCATTTCCTCAAACGCCTCCTCATCCTCCAGGTCATACTTGAGGATGCTATCTCTCACGTAGGGACGGAAATCCTCGAGCACCTTGGCGGGAAAGGACGGGCGTCCCGCCTGACCGGGATGCTGGAATATCTCCTTGATAATTATCTTAACCTCATGGTCTGCCAGACTCGTGATCGCCGCTGTATATCTATTGCCCCCTGTGATTAGCTTGGCCAGACGCATACCGATTCTGGGCTCAACCTCACCTAAATAATCACCATGATCGTTCTCCACGATGACACTTTGCCCGCTTACCCTGAGGTGGACGGAGTCGCCAGCAGCCAGCTTGGCCAGCGCCTCCTTCGAAGCTGGTTGGTTGAGGCTGGCGATCCCAGCCTTGCCCATTTCCTCTATGAAAAGATGGGGGGCAGCTTTGTGAGGGTCTCCTCCGCGAGCTGGTTGCACTTCCTTCAATAGAGATAGGCGGCGGAGATTTTTTCTGGCAATGCTATTCTTCGGGCTGATTTCAAGAGCCTTGCTATAAGCTATTTTTGCTTCCTCATACTGGCCCAACTCGGTCAAGGCCTTACCCAATCTATTGTAGGCGTTGACGTCTTTGGGGAAGACATTGATTATGGCTTTATTGGCGGCAACAGCTTCCTGCCACCGACCTTGCATTGCCAGAGCGATAGCCTCCTTGGTTTGCTGCCGCCTTAGCCTCGCTTCTCCTGTCTGGTGATACATCACACCACCTCAAACTCCGCCGAACTATTTTAACCGTCTTTTCCAAGATGTCAAGAGGGAAGATGGTCCTTTATTTTGGCCCGGAATCTCGGGCTGGGGGTAAATACTATGATACGCCGCTTGCTCTGCGGATACGGAATTTTGCCAAACGACCAAATGTGTATGCATATAGGTGGAGTAGATGCCTGAGGTAAGCGAGCAATTCTCGGCGGCTGAACTTGCTCTCACCATGTCTTCTATCGGTGAAGGTAAACGGTATTTCAGTAAAGCTTTTCCAATCGGCCTTGACAAAGCATTCAAGGCCAATTTTGAAGCCCAAAGGTCTGAGGTTGACATTGCGGAGACATTCATGGCGGATGGCGAAGAAGCCAGACGTTACGTCTTTGACTGGCGTCAACGGGCGTGCCAACATAATGGCAACACGGGAGACGATCCTGCGCTTGAGTGGCCAGCCTGATATACTGCCGCCTTTAACATAGCGAGATGCTACGGCAAGGTCATGTATTTCAATTTGACCGCGTAGTTCGGGCAGCATTTCAGGCGGATGGCTTAGGTCAGCATCCATGATGATGTAAGCATCTGCTGCCACTGATTTCATGCCCTCGATCACAGCCGATGCTAGACCGCTTTTCTGTGGTCGCGAAATAAGTTTTACCGGGTAGGTTTTGGCGAGTTCTTGGACGACGGTTTGTGTTCCGTCAGGTGAGTTGTCATCAACGATGACAACAGTGTAGTTGGTCTTGAGCGCAGCATGGATTTGAGGGATGATAATGCGGCTGTTTTCAGCTTCGTTAAAGGTTGGTATGATTACTGCCAACTCCACCGCTGCCCCCATGCAAAAGCCTCTTCGGGCTTTGATTTTGCTAATTATATACCACCATCGCTCTAAGGTCTACTAACTGCCAAGAAGAGACTCCGACAGATACAAAAGTGTCTCTTTCCGAGTTCGGTTGGGCAGCGCAGCCTAAAGAACTTCCTGCGGGAGCCCGACGTCAAGGCCGACAGAGCATCTGCACAGGGCTCTATTGCAGTTGCTGCTCGGCGTGAATGTCGCCCCAGTAGGTGGGAATTGGGGTAGCAGAGTCACATGATGGTTGAGGCTACGGGGAATTAGCAGTATACTTGCCCCGACAAATACACGTGGGGGGATTACATGTTTGAGGTGTTTATGACTGAAGAGCAAAAGAGGCTCAGGGACGAAGTACGAGACTTCGTCAAGAGCGTGCCACGGCAGCTCCTGCTCGATATGGATGCCGACAAGGTCAGGTACCCCAGGGAGTTTTTGGTGGAGGCGGGGAGGAGAAATCTTCTCGGACTCAGGTTCCCACCCAAGTATGGAGGAAGAGGGCTTAAATGGGTGGATGAGATGATCGCCCTGGAGGAGATAGGCACCCTGGGAGTTTCCCTGTCGTGCCTTTACAGCCTGGTCTCTATTGTGGGCGAGGCGCTGAATGTGTTTGGAACTGAGGCGCAAAAGGAGAAGTACCTCAGGCCTACGGTAGAGGGCAAGCTCTATTGTGCTGAGGCGCTCACCGAGCCGAGAGGAGGTTCGGACTTCTTCGGTTCTACAACTGTGGCAAGGAAGGAGGGAGGGCACTATGTCCTCAATGGGCAGAAGCGCTTCATTGTAGGGGCTGAAGGTGCGGATTATTTCCTGGCATATGCCGTCACCGATCCCACGGCTCCGGCCTACAACGCGCTCAGCGCTTTCATTGTAGAGAGGGATATGGGAGTGGAGGTGAAGTATATCTACGGCCTGATGGGGACGCGTGGTGGTGGCACGGGAAGGATATTGCTCCGCGATGTTCGGGTTCCAGAAAAGAACCTGCTGGGGGAAGAGAATGGTGGGGGAAAGATTTTCTATCAGATGATGATACCGGAAAGGATCGTAAGTGGCCCCACGGGCAGTGCTCGAGCTATGCTGGAGATAGCAGCCCGGTATGCCGACAAGAGAAAGGCCTTTGGCCAAAAGATAAGAAACTTTCAGGCAGTCAGTTTCAAGATAGCCGAGGGCATAACCAAGTTGGATGCTGTCAGCGCCTTGGCTTATGCTGTGGCAAAGTCGGTAGACGAGGGAATAGGCACCAGCGGCTACCGAAGGAGGCTAGTATCTGAACTGAAGAGGTTCTCCACCCAAGTACAGTGGGACGTAATTAACGACGCCATGCAGATACTGGGTGGCATCGGATACACCAGCGTTTTCCCGGTGGAGCGCGCGCTGAGAGACGCCAGGCTGCCCATGATTTGGACCGGGACTAATGAAGTTATGGACCTCATCATCCAGCACGAGTACTATAATGAACTGCTGACCAAGGAGGTTGAGGGCAGAGACGTGGAGGCAGATATCGCCCTTACTGAATCGGAGGCGACTGAGGAGAAGGTCTACGAGTGAGCCCACTGGCAATTCCCCTTCGGGCACAAGTGCACGCGGAAGGCTTTATAGCAGCCAATTTGGGGAGCCTATTTGGGCTTATAGGCTGTCACCGTAACGCTGGCTATCTGGTTCCCGGTCTGGACTCCGCAGGCAGTTTTTTCCTGGTAGGGATGCGGCCCCTCCTCTTTCAACTCTACCTGAACAAAGCCAGCGGCACGAATCTTTTCCAGGTATTTCTTCTCATCTAGGGCACCGGCCACGCAGCCAGCCCACTGCGCTAGATTCCCTCGAATCTCCGCTGGCAATTCGCCGTAGGTGACGATGTCCGATACCGAGAGCCTGCCTCCGGGCTTGAGCACGCGGAAGACCTCCCCGAAGACAGCATCCTTATCTGGCGAGAGGTTTATCACACAGTTGGAGATAGCCACATCCACTGAGCTGCTCTCGATGGGCATATGCTCCATCTCCCCCAACCGAAACTCGACGTTGTCCAGGGCGAGATCTTTAGCGTTTGTCCTTGCTAGTCGGATCATATCTGGAGTCATATCCAGCCCGAAAACCCTTCCCCCAGGTCCGACTTTTTGCGCCGCGAGTATAGAGTCGAGGCCCGCTCCACTTCCCAGGTCGAGAACCACTTCGTTTTCCTTTAGCTCCGATAGGGCTGTGGGATTGCCGCAGCCCAGCGAGGGTATGTTCGCCGATATAGATTCTAGCTCCTCTTTGGAATATAGTCTGTGGGCGCGGCTTTCTTCGCTCGTGCGTGAGCTGCAACAGCTTGAGGCCTCTTTGCTCTGCGGTGCGCAGCAAGAGGAAGTTTGTTGTCTCGCTATCTCAGCGTAACGCTCACGCACGAATTTCTTTATTTCCTCAGCCTTCTTTGCTTTCATTTTACCTTCTCGACCTCCGAAAAAGGTTTCCCTGTTGACCTCACTGAGGCCAGAGGGCCTCAGCCACGTCTTTCAGCCCCAGTTCCAGAAGCTTCCTCCTGCTCGGCTTGCCGGTTTCGGGGTCCCAGTCCATGGCCGCGAGATATTCGCGGAGTAGCGTTTCGATGTCCACCTCCCTGCCAGCGGTGGGGCCGGCCTCTAACGGCGGATGCCCGAGAACCCTGTTTGGCATCTTAAAATCTCTCATGCTTATTCCTTCGCGGATATTGAACGCCTGCCTGATGTTGGCAATTCTCTCCCCTATTTTGAGCAGATCATCGATGCCATAGTCCCAACCGGTGACCAAGTTCAAAAATTTAGGGACGGAATTTACATCCATGCTCATATAGCCAAACATACAAAGCCCGGCACACTGCATCACATGAAAGAGATGACTGGCGACCTTGTGCGCCTCGGCCCGGCCGGTGTAGGACTGGGGATCAAAGGGCGGTAATTCCAGGCCGCTGGCGGGTATGCCTATCATGCCTACATTGCCCTGGGTATGCCGAGCTGGGGTAGCATCCAGGTAAGCCACAGTGTAGCCTATCTCAAACTTGGGGTCACGCATCGGCACTTCCTGCCCGTGGATGTGGATGGCGAACTCCTCCGCCCCTTTGCCGATCTTCTCCGCTGCCACCTTGACCCCGTCGGCGAGGGTATTGCCAAAGCCCTCCCTCTTGGCTATCTTTTCGGTCATGGCTACTATGGCTTGATGGTTGCCCCATTTTAATTGAATGCCGTCTGTATCTTTGTCTGTGATTAGCCCATTTTCATAGCACTCGATGGCGAAGGCGACGGCGGCGCCAGTGGAGATGGTATCCAGTCCGTGGCGGTTACAGATCTCGCTTGCCATTATTATCGACTCCAGGTTATCGTTGAAACACAGGGTGCCAAAGCTGCCCACTGCCTCATACTCCGGCCTGTGGACCCCGGCGGGATAATTGTATTCCACCCCGGCCTTCATCAGCCCACCGCAAGCAATGGGACAGCGCCAGCAGCCATATTTTCTCTGTTGAAGGGTGTTCACGGTTTCACCACTGAGGGCATTGGCATTAGGGAAAGTTTCCAAACCAGTCATGTTCCAGTTCTTGACCGGGGTGTCCCCGATCATAAGGCTTATAGGCATGTAGGCGTTGGTGCCCTGCTGGCGAAGTGCTTGCCCTGCCGCTGAGCTTGAGATCTGCTTTAGATACTTCTTCCTTGCCTGTTGCAACGCGGACTTGTGGGCCAGGGGGACGACTTGCTGTCCCCTGACGGCTATAGCCTTGAGCTTCTTGGAGCCCATCACTGCCCCCAGGCCGGAGCGGCCAGCGGCTCTGCCCTTGTTGGTGATA
>JADFVG010000197.1 GCA_015222405.1 Chloroflexota bacterium | reverse complement strand
TCTTACCTAATTGATTGGGCATTCGCCAACACCCCCTGTTTCTGACTTAGCAGCTTATGGAAGAGCACCTCTACTTCTTCAGGGTCATGGGCTGACCACAGCACTGGATCGTGCCCTCGCCTCCCTTGGTAACGATCATCTCAGAGCCGCACTTCTCACAATGATATCTTTTACCCATCTGGTTCGCCAATTCTGGCACCACCTTCCTATGAAGCCTCTTTGCCTACAGTAATTATAGCTTCCTTGCAAATTTCGGTCAACACCTACTGAATAGAGAGGCAGCAAGTCCCAGCCCTTGGCAGGAAAAAGCATTTTGACCTGGGGCAAGCAAGGTGATAGAATTTGGAGGTCAAGGGCAATCACAGGCGGGAGGAAGGCAATGTCAGGTCATTCCAAATGGTCACAGATCAAGCGCCAGAAAGGGGTGGCAGACGCCAGGAGGGGTCAGCTTTTCACTAAGCTAGGTAGGGAGATCGCGGTCGCAGCGCGCCAGGGCGGCAGCAATCCAGAGACGAACTTCCGCCTCAGACTGGCAGTGCAGAAAGCCCGCGATAACAATATGCCGCTGGACAACATCGAAAGGGCGATCAAGCGAGGAACTGGAGGGGGCGAAGGGGCAAGCCTGGTTGAGACCATCTACGAAGGCTATGGCCCCGGGGGCGCAGCGATACTGCTGGAGGCAATGACCGACAATCGCAACCGCACCACCGCCGAGGTCCGTAGCCTCTTCTCCCGAGGCGGTGGCAACTTGGGAGAAAGCGGATGCGTCACCTGGCTTTTCGAGCCCAAGGGAGTGATCGCTGTGGAGGCAGATGACGCTGAGGAACTGGCGCTACAGCTTATCGATGCTGGCGCCGAAGACATAAAGATTATCGATGGCTCGCTTGAGGTCCATGTCAAATCCGAAGATTTGGAAGAAATGAGAAAGGCCTTAGAGGAAGAGAACCTGGCGATAGTCTCCGCCGAGATATTGATGGTGCCCAAGAGCACAGTGATGCTGGAGGAAAAGGCGGCGCTTCATACCCTGAGGCTCCTGGACAAGCTGGAGGAGCTCGATGAGGTGCAGCGTGTGTTCACCAATGCCGACTTCCCCGATGAAGCCCTGGAAAGGTATCGCAGTCAAGGCTAAAGGACAAATATGCGGATCCTAGGCATCGACCCAGGCACGGTAACCATGGGCTATGGCGTGGTTGAAGAGCAAGAGGATGAGCTTAGCTTGATGGATTGTGGGGCTCTGACCACCTCCCCCAAGACGCCTTTGCCACAGCGGCTCCACACTTTATACCTGGGGCTGCTAAATCTCATCGCCCGCTATCAGCCGTCGGAGATAGCCATTGAAGAGCCCTTTGTCGCCAAGAACGTTCGCTCAGCACTAGCGGTGGGACAGGCGATCGGCATGGCTATGGTTGCCGCAGCGGGAAAAGGCATCCCCATCCATCAATATACCCCAACGCAGGTGAAGCAGGCAGTTTCAAGCTACGGACACAGCGGAAAGGAGCAGGTGCAGGAGATGGTGAAAGTCCAGCTCGGCCTTCC
>JADFVG010000196.1 GCA_015222405.1 Chloroflexota bacterium | reverse complement strand
CCTCCCTGTTCCCCCTGCGACCTAGTCAGCGGACTGGGTGGCGCTGGTGCCTTTAGTGATGGCAAACTGACGCTCTCTACCGAAGTAGGGGGCAGGCTCAAGGACTACATCGGGGTGGAGGAGACGGGGGGGTTGGTTCACTATGTCGATAGCGTCTTCCTCAAGTTCGGGGGAACGGACAGGGTTTACGGCACCGGAGAGGAGGTCGAGGTGCTACAGCACAGAGCAAGCCTGGCCGACCTGCGCCTGATCCCGATGACGGTTCGCCACCTGGGGACGGAACGCTCCCGTCTGGTACTCAGGGGGATGCGGGACTTCCTCTGGAGCAAGGTTGACATAAAGGTGAATACCGCTGCTCGCACCATCCTCACCGAAAATGGGGTGGTCACCGGAATCGAGACCAAGGATGGCGACAGGTTTGAGTGCCGCTATCTAATCATTGCCCCAGGCAGGGAGGGGGCTGATTGGCTCACTAAGGAGTGTAATCGCCTCAAGCTCACCCTTGAGATCAATCCCATCGACGTTGGGGTCAGGGTAGAGGTTCCCAAAGCCGTCCTCGAGGAGCTGACCAGCACTTTATATGAATGCAAGCTGGAGTACTTCTCTAGATCCTTTGATGATAGGGTGAGGACCTTCTGCATGTGCCCCGCTGGGGAAGTAACAATGGAGTCCACCGGGGGCAGCGACCCGGTAACCACAGTCAACGGACATAGCTATGCTGACGGCAAGACAGATAACACCAACTTTGCCCTTCTGGTGAGCACTACCTTTACCGAGCCCTTTCGCGACCCTATCGCCTATGGTCGCCATCTCGCCCGCTTGGCCAACATCCTCAGCGGCGGTGTCATTATCCAGCGCCTTGGCGACCTGATGGAGGGTCGACGCTCCACAGAGGCGCGTATTGAGCGGGGCATCGTCCGGCCCACCTTGAAGAGCGCTACCCCGGGCGATCTCAGCTTCGTGCTCCCCTATCGCCACCTGAAAAGCATCATTGAGATGCTGGAAGCCATGGACAAGCTCGCCCCTGGCATTGCCTCACGCCATACCCTGCTCTACGGTGTGGAGGTCAAATTTTATTCCTCACGCCTTGTCCTCAGCCAGAACCTGGAGAGCGAAGTAAAGAACATGTTTGCTGCCGGGGATGGCGCTGGGGTCACCCGTGGCCTGGTCCAGGCATCGGCTTCAGGGGTAGTGGCAGCGAGGGAAGTTTTGAACAGAGCCGGCGTATCTAGCGCCAAGAGCTGATGGCAAGAGCCCACTTCATCGGTATCGACCTTACCTCTTCACCCAAAAGGCCCAGTGCCTGTGTTGGACTGGATGAGAAGTTGCGCCTCGTTTTTTACGACCTCCTCTCAAGCGATGGCGATATCTTGGAGGCCATTGAGAGCCACTGCCCTGGCATCGTTGCTATCGACGCCCCTCTTGGCTTGCCTAAGGGGCTGTGCTGTCTCGAAGAGAGCTGCTCCTGCCAGGCGCAGTTACCTGGGAAAGGAAGGATATGTGAACGGGAGCTCTCCCGCCGTGGAATCCCTTGCTACTATACCACCAAGAAATCCATTATCAAAAACATGGTCTATCGGGCAATCGGCCTCAAGCGTGAAATTGTTGCCCGCGGCTGCGAGGTTATCGAGGTTTATCCTTATGCCACCAAGGTGGCCCTTTTTGGCCGGTCGATACCACCCAAGTCGAAGCCCGCTGGCATATCTTTCCTCAGGCAGGGGCTTGCCAAGCTTATGCCTCACATGGCTCCCTACTTGCCCCAGTTCGACCATGACCTCTGCGATGCCTTGGTTGCCGCTTACACTGCCTATCTCTATACCCAGGGCGAGGCAGAAGTTTTAGGCGACATTGAAGAGGGTGCTATCTGTGTACCGGCGGTGAAAGGCGGCGTTCCTTTCCCTTGACACACCGCTTCGAAGCGTCTAAAATGATTAAATTGTGAATGCTGTCATTGTTGGAAGGGGGGGATTGTGTGTCTGATGTAGTGCTTGATGAGAGGGAGAGCTTCGAGAGTCTCCTCAGGAGATTCAATAAAAAGGTGCAGCAGGCTGGCATTCTTGCTGAGTTCCGGCGCCGGGAGCATTACGAGAGGCCTTGTATCACGCGCAAGAAGAAAGCGGCAGTCAAGAGAAGGAAGACCGCTCGCAGTACGCGCACTAGCAGTACTCGCAGTGGTTGAAGAAGAGATTTGGATACAGGTCTTGGTAGTGGGGCAGAGATGACATTGCAGGAAAAACTCAGGGCAGACTTGAAGCAGGCGGTGAAGGGTGGCGATTATACGTGCAGGTCGTTGCTTCGTCTGGTACTGGCTGGGGTTAAGAATGCAGAGATCGATAAAGGTGCCCCCGTAGATGATTCTGGCGTCATTGATGTTATTTCCAGGGAAGTGAAGCGACATCGAGAGAGTATCGCCGAATTCCGCAAGGGAAATCGCCCCGATTTGGTAGCCAAAGAAGAGGCAGAGCTCGCCATCCTCCTGGAGTATCTGCCTCCGCAGATGAGCCGGGAGGAGATTGCAGAGGCGGCACGTAAAATAATGGAGCAGGTTGGAGCCAGTGGCCCGGGAGATAAGGGCAAGGTGATGTCCCAGCTCATGCCCCAGCTCAAGGGCAGGGCCGAGGGGCGTGAGATCAACGATGTGGTCTCAGAGTTGCTCGCCGGCTCATAGCTAGAGTCCTCTTTTTGGTATCTTAGGTCTATTTAAGTACCGTGCCACGGATTCTTTTTAATGGTGCGGGCTTTTTCGTTCCAGGGCAAGGAAGAGCAAAAATCCCCTTTTTATTTTGTGCTGCGTCGATTATAATATAGCAATCAGGGCGAAAAAAGCGGCGTCGATTATAATATAACGACTAGGGCGAAAGGGCGAAAAGAAAATGAGAGTGGTATTACTTCAGGATGTGCCGCGGCTGGGGAGTGTGGGGGAGGTCAGGGATGTTGCCAGCGGCTATGCCAGGAATTTCCTCCTCCCCAGGGGTCTGGCTGAATTTGCTACCCCCGCCGCTATGAGGAGGGTGGAGGCAATCCGTCAGGCTGAGGGAAAGCGCCAAGCCCTTCTTGAGACTGAGCTGACAGCTCTGGCACAGACCTTGGAAGGAGTGGAGATCACGCTCAAGGCCAAAGTGGGAGCCCAGGAGCGCCTTTATGGCGCTGTTACCAACGGTGATATTGCTGAAGAGCTCGAGCGAGTTACGGGGCAGGATATCGATAAGAGGAAGATAGAGCTTGAGGAACCCATTCGCCAGCTGGGCGAATATGAGGTCTTGGTCAGACTATCAAAGGGGATCGCGCCTAAAATAAAGGTTGTTGTTACTGAAGAGAAGGGTTAGCTGTGATTGAGGAGAAACTGCCACCCCATGACATCGAGGCTGAGGAAGCGGTGCTCGGGTCTCTGATTATCGATGGTGAGGCCATCCACAAGATTGCCATCTTCCTCAAGCCTGAAGAGTTCTATCGGGAAAAGAACCTGTGGGTTTATGAAGCATGTTTTTCCCTCTATGAGAGAAACGAAGCCATAGACCAAGTTACCGTAGCTCATGAGCTAGGGCGGCTGGGGCGGCTGGAGGCTATGGGGGGGGCCGCCTATTTAAGCCATCTCGTCTCCATGGTGCCGACCTCAGTGCACATTGAACACTATGCTCACACAGTGCACCGCCTGTCCATGATGCGCGGCCTGATCAGTGCTTCATCGCAGATCGCTGCCATCGGCTATGAGGCGGGACCAGACATCGATGTTGCCCTGGGCAGGGCTGAGGATACCATTTTCCGCCTCCGCCGTGGCGAGAGCCGTCGAGACTTCCTCCATATTCGCCAGCTCCTCCGAGACTTTGAGGAGAGCGAAATTGCCCTTCCTACTATGGAAGGCAGGGTGGTGGGAACTGGCTTTCCCGCTTTGGACGGGATCTTAGGCGGTTTACAGCGCTCCGATATGATTGTGCTTGCCGCCAGGCCGAGCCTGGGGAAAACGAGTCTGGCACTTACTATCGCCAGGAATGCAGCCGTGGAACAGAAGGCGCGGGTTGCCATCTTCAGCCTGGAGATGGCAAGGGAGCAGCTGGTGCAGCGGCTGCTCGCCAGTGAGTCTGGTGTCGATGCTAGGAGATTGCGCCTGGGGGAGCAGACTGAGGCCGAGGAGGGGAGGGTGACGGAGGCCACGGGCGTCCTTTCTGAAGCCCCCATCTATGTTGATGACTCACCCATCCTGAGAATGGTGGAGATCAGGAGCAAGGCGCGCCGCCTCCACTTTGAGCGCGGCATCGACCTTATCATTGTTGACTACATGCAGCTGATCCGGGGCGATGGCAGGGAGGGACGCGTCCAGGAGGTCACCGAGATCTCCCGCTCCCTTAAGGGACTAGCCCGCGAGCTGGATGTGCCCCTGATCGCTGTCTCTCAGCTCTCGCGGGCACCGGAGTGGCGCGCCTCTCACCGCCCCCAGCTTTTCGACCTCAGAGAGAGCGGCTCCATTGAGCAGGATGCCGATGTGGTTATCTTCATCTATCGCGATGATATGCACTATTCCAAGGAGGAATGGCTCAGGCTGCACCCGGATAAGGAGGACAACGAATATCCCAAAGGCATTGCTGAGATCATAGTTGCCAAGCACCGCAATGGACCGGTAGGAACAGTCAACCTGCGTTTTCGGGAGCGAACGGTAAAGTTCGAGGACTTGGGGAGCGAGGTGCCAGCATGAACTCCCCCGCTGGTTTTGGGCCCAGGATGCGCTTTACCCCTCTGCCCAACATTTTCTTTAGCCAGCTTTTGCCCAAAATCGATGACCTCGCTGAGCTGAAAACAACCCTTCATATCTTCTGGAGGGTTTATCACAAGAGGGGCTACCCCAAATTTGTCACCCTTGGGGAGCTTCTCGGTGATAAGCCGCTGATGATGGGCATCGGCGATGGTCAGGCGCTGCGTCATGGCTTGGAGTGCGCTGTGGGCCGTGGCAATCTTCTTCATCTCGTCCTCGATCGGGAGGGGAAGAGGGAGGACATCTACTTCTTGAATACCGAAGAGGACAGGAAGGCAGTAGCCAAGATCAAGAGCGGGGAGATTTCCCTCGGGGCTTTGCCCCGCAAGGAGCCATATGTGGAGGCTGAGGAACAGCCCAACATCTTCACCCTCTATGAGGATAATATTGGTATGCTCACCCCTATGATTGCTGAGGAGTTGAAGGAGGCGGAGAGGCTTTATCCCGCCTCTTGGATTGAAAACGCGTTCAAGGAGGCGGTAACTCGAAATAAGCGTAGCTGGCGATACATTTCGAGAATTCTTGAGCGCTGGGCGAGTGAGGGTTATGGAGAGTCTGGGAGAGATCTTAAAGCGGGCGAGGACAAATATATCAAGGGAAGATACGGGCACCTGGTCAAGCGCCGAATTGACTGAAGAGACTGAGGGGAAGCGGGAGTGCCCGTGGTGCAAAGGAGCTGGCTTCGTCTACCCCCTGCTTCCATCGGGGCAGCCCGATTTCGCCAGGGTGATACCCTGTCAGTGCACCAGGGAGGAACTGGCTGAGGAACGCCTCTCCCGTTTGCAGCGGTACAGTAACCTCGGTCCCCTGACCCGTCTCACCTTCGATAACCTCAATCCCAAAGGCAGGACGGCCGATCCTGACAATGAGGAAAGGTTCAGTGAGGCATATGAGGGGGCAAAAGCCTTTGCCCAGGATCCTCAGGGCTGGCTGGTGCTTTGCGGGGTCAGCGGTTGTGGT
>JADFVG010000025.1 GCA_015222405.1 Chloroflexota bacterium | reverse complement strand
GTCAGACAATCAGTAGGAGACAGGAGGGCACATTTCACCGAAATGCTCAGCAGTTGAACATGGCCGCCGCCGATATTATGCTCATTCCAGGACAAGGAGGAAGTCATAAAAAGACTCGGAATCAGTAGAACTGGCAATGATGACCTTACCGAAAACCAGAGACCACAACTTGAGGACGCACTCAGCATATTAGTAAGAATGGTCACCAGAACAGTATTGAGAGAGAAGTTGCTTCTGGAGAGATCACAGTATGAAGAATACCGTGATTCGACAGTACGCACCTACCAGGTCACTACAGCGGGAAGACCTCATGAACCCCTGGCTCTAAGCGTGAAGGCGGCTGCCAGGATCTCGGGATTAAGCCGGGCTTCAGCGTACGAAGCCGCGCGCACAGGGCAGATACCGAGCCTAAGGTTTGGGAAGAGGATTGTTGTTCCGCGTGCAGCATCGAACAGGATGCTTTCACAGGCAGATAACTGCAGGTCAGATCATAGATAGTATGGCTGACCAACAAGAGTGACAATTGTTATGCTATCTGCGGTCGCCTATCTCTTCCTGGCCGTTGCTACCCCCCATATCCCCAGCACAAAAAGGGCTATTGCTGGAGTCAAAGTCCCACCTGTTCTTCCCACCAAGAGAATCCACGCCGCTAACGCCAGGCAGATGATTCCAACGATGAATCGGTCTTTTCTCATTTATCGATACTTCTAATTCAGCATTGATTTACAGGAGCTACACTATAGACTATAGGTAATTTGAGAAAACCGCAACCCTTATAATCATCAGTGCAACAACAAAACTGGGATTTGTTCACTCGCCGCATCGGAGAGTTCATTACCTTATAGCATCGAGATTCGCCAGCCACATAGGTGGGTCATTGCTGGCTTCACAACGCTTGTTTGCAGGTTGTTCCATCGCCCTGTATACTGCACACGGAGGGAAGGTTTTATGAATATCTATGTAGGCAATCTACCCCACGAAGTCACAGATGAGGAATTGCGGGAGGCATTTGAAGCTTTCGGGGAGGTTACGTCAGTGAACATCATCAAGGACAGGTATAGCGGCCAGCCTAGGGGATTTGGGTTCGTGGAGATGCCAGCCGATGCTGAAGGCCAGGCCGCAATCAGTGGCCTGAACGGCAAGGAGATGAAAGAGAGACCACTGACCGTAAGTGAGGCACGCCCGCGCTCTGAAGGCGATCGAGGCGGTGGGAGGCGTTCTTAGTAAGCAGCGAGCAAACATAGCAGATTCACAATAGGACCTTGTCTAAGAGCACGTAAAAGGCTATGCATTGCCCCATCCAGATTCGGCTTCGCCTAACTTCTCACTGACAGGGGGCACTCTTAACAATCACTCATGTTGTTTAGCTCGGGCAACAAGAGCTTGCGTTGTTACCCAACACTCCTGACTTTCGTGCGAAATAGCGGTATTGACTGCGCTCGTTGATTGGCCAATAGTATGAGCGTCGCAGGCTGGTTCCGCCTATAGAACGTGGCTCTTGCCCTAATCACCAAAACCCTGTCCTGTTCCTAACGGGCTACTTCAATCAGTGGAGTATTGACTTCCCTACTACTCCGGTGCTAGGTTTATATGCTATGGGCACTTTCCTGAAGATCTTCTTTGGAATAATTCTACTCGTACTTGGTCTCCTCTTTGCAGCCTGCTCACCTCTTGCGGCAATACTCTTTGGAGGAGTTGGGTTCATCGTGCAGGTCATCGTAGTAATAGCCTTGATAGCCGGGGCTATTACCCTCTTTATTACAGCACGGGGCTAAACTAGACAAACTGGGAAGACAGGCAGCCGCTCAGTTTTCCGGCAATGAAGTCAGCAGTAATACAGAACTGGCAGACGTATCCCCAGGCATTTTGCCTACCGTCAAATCGCCTCTCAGTATGTGTCTTACAGTGAAGTGGCAAGTCCTCAATCACGGGCAAGGCCAACGACATTGACAGTTCTCGCTGCCGGGCTCACCATACGTATCATTGAGTGCTAATGAAACCAACAATCCTCGGTTTTGTTCAACCTTAGTGTATCCAACAAAAGTCATAGGGTAATGTGTAGGTTGAAGCAAGATTATTCAAGAAATTCCGCGTGTGTAAAGGACAGCATTTCCACGTTTTCCAGCTGAAGTGATACTACCCATTCGACGGAGACAATAGACCATCTTCTGCGCGAATCGACGGGATTTGTTCATGGCAATGGCAAGGTCGTGTGTCGTAAATGGTTCGGCTAAAAGGGATGGGATAACAGCACGCAGATCATCTGGCGTCTTAAGTAACTTCCGTGCCACTATCTGCAATAACCGACGCTCGTGGGTAACCCATCCTCTTCTACGCCAACCACGAGTTCTGTTATACCGACGGATTTCTTCCTCTTTGATGAGCACAACCTCGATGGAAAAGCTGGGATGTGAGAGTAATTCTGGAAAACTTACGAGCTCTTCAAAGATATCCTCCAGAGTACCGCGTTTAGGTGATTTTCGTCGACTGATCTGGCTCTGTCCATCTTCTGCTAGCTTCAAGATCCATTTCTCTTGTGCTATCGGGTACACTAACCGTACATGGTGCTGGCTCACAAGCGACGTCAGTTTCTGTTTCACAGCCGCGAAGTTCCGTGTCTGGATTTCCAACAGAAGGTTACCCCGGACGATGTCGACCAGAAAGCCATCAATAGGTACCTCAAACCGATCGTTAGGCTGCGCATACTGCCTTTTCAGAGCTGCGTGGAGAGGCTTCTCATTGAGCACACCGATTTGTTGTTTTGCGTTCGGTGATTCGATGACCATGGTGTCCCTTCATGGTTGCCTGTTGGATTTCCTGATGGTCCAGATGTAGGAGAAGAAAGAACGAGCATTCGCCACCGAGTTGATCATACTCTATTGTTCACAAGGGGGCAAATAGAGGTTCCTGGAAACACAGGAGACGTTTGATGTCTTGATGGACAACTCTCAATAAACATCAAACTAAGGAGCGATTGTTGTTAAACAGTAGCACATTAACACCTGAATAGACTAACCAACGAACGTAACCACCCTATTAGAAGCCAAACCGAGCCACAGGTTTACTCATGATCTCAATCAGATGGCAGCAGCTACAGTGCCGGGGAATTCAGTGTTCAGCATCCCGTAACGAACCAACCCATACCTAATGCCATTCTCGACTCTGCATTCCCGTAGATGTCCCTCCCGGCGGAAGCCTAACCGCTCTGCCAACTTCCAACTCCTAGGGCTGGTGTCTCGCATGATGGCCGACACTCTATGGGCCTTCAAGTTGTCGAAGAGGAACTCAAGGCATCTTCGCGCGGATTCGGCTGCAACGCCCATGCCTTCGTAGCCACCGTCCACAAACCACCCGATTTCAAACGACGGTACATCCCACTTGTCGGGTTCAATCCAGATCTGCCCTACATACTTGTTTTCGTCCTTCAACCAGACACCCATGACGAACCGAAGGCGTCCCACCCACTCTGCCTCGTGCTTACGGACCATGATCTCGGCTTCCGTCTTGGTCTTCAAGGAGGCCACTTCTTCGACATTTGCCCAGAGGAACTGGCAGTTGTTGTTTCGCTCCACGAGGGCAAACAGATCCTGCCCATCGCCCTTCTTGTACTTCCTAACGACCAGTCTCTCAGTTTCAAGCCGGGTGGGATCTTCATCAGGAGTTTGTGCACGTCTCTGAACCCTCCTTCCACATTGTCATCCCAGTTCCGTTTCGTTCAACTGTCTTAGCCAAGTAGTCCATAATGTGGGCTGCGTTTGTAGGCAGGTCAACGGAAGCACGAACCGACAGTACGATTGTATCACCTGCCAATTCGATTGGGATGTCTCTTTCAACTGACTACAATAATCATAGATATCTGAATATTGGATGTCAACAACCATAGCGTGCCCAAGTGCAACAGAACACCAGAATGTTGAGTGTAGAAAAAGGGACGGTTTCTTGAAGGTAACAACATAGTAGAAAGCTATCCAACAAGATAGCTGATTGTGACCTGAATGTACGAATTTAGCGCTTGGTTCAATTTGGGGAATACGCTACAATTGAACCTATGAGCTATATTGCATCCTGGAGTGGTGGCAAAGACAGCTGCTTCGCCCTCTATGAGGCAATGAGTAGAGGATACCAGATTTCTCACCTAGTGAACTTCATCTCCAAGGAATTCCACAGGGTGAGTTTTCACGGCACAGAAGCTAGGTTGATTCAACTACAAAGCCATGCTCTGAGGATCCCTGTGTTGCAGAAGGAGACTACTTGGGATGGATATGAGCAAGAGTTCAAGGAGGCAGTACGAAGTCTCATTTCTGGTGGCACAGAAGGGATGGTCTTTGGTGATATACACCTTCAAGAGCACAAGGACTGGGCAGAAAGGGTCTGCCACGACCTGGGCATTAAGGCGATTGAGCCACTCTGGGGTAGGAAGATGGAGGACATACTAAATGGCTTTGTTAAAGAAGGGTTTGAGGCAATTATCGTGAGTGCTCAATCTAACTTAGTCGACAAAGATTGGATTGGCAAACGACTTGATAAGGTATTCATTGAGTACCTTCAGAAAAAAGGTGTTGATATCTGCGGAGAGAATGGTGAATACCATACCGTTGTGACCAACGGCCCTATTCTTGATGGACGGATACGACTCATTGAGAGCAAGGTTATCAGCCGGAACAACTACTGGTTTCTGGATACCATTAGATATGATCTTCGCCACTGCCCTGACTAACAAAAGGGCGGGTTGTTGAAGATAATGGGCACGAGGCCGCTTATGAACTTATTAGGGATCAAGGAATGCCAGGAACATACCCTGGCCAATCAGACCATCCAAGGCCATCAGGCCAGTCCAGCAGAACAAAAGGAAGAGACAGCAAGATAAGCAAAGCAGCGTAAACCGCAAACGTCGCCAGAAGCTCCTTTCCTGTTTCTGGCCGGTTCTTCTTAAGCAGAAGCCTTATCGGGGATGTTATCAGAGTAGCAACAAATCTTGGAATGGGGAACATGAATGGAGCACCGGCCGTATACTGTAAATACCCATTGCTGTCTTCCTTTCTCATTCTGTTCTCCTCAGCCAGGGCGATGCAGATTATGACCAGCGACGTTAGTAGCCAGGGCAAACTCGCTCCCGGATTTGCGCCACCCATCGGGACCGGCTGTTGGGCGGCGATTAGCATTACCCCGTAGCTCCATATAATGAAGCCCAGATACTGGGGATGGCGCGTATACCTGTATATCCAGAAATCAACGGTCTTTCTTCTTTGTGCTTTACCGTAGAACCATGTGATAGTCCCCAGAACAAATATGAAGAGACCAAGTCCTACAGCGACCCAAGATATAGCCATCCTGATATCTACGCCCGCAAGCCAGAACGGGTAGACCAACGCCATATACGGCAGGTAGCTGATATCTCCGAAGTTCATGAGGCTTATGCTTGGGTCCCAGAAAGGGATAAAGGGAATTCTCAAGATGCCTAGACCAGCAAGGAAAAACATGGACGCAAAGAAATAGCCAAAGGTGGGCAAGAAAAAGGCAAAGGAACCGAAGACAGATAGCTTCCTCTTACCCGTCACAAAACCGGCCACTATCAAGACGGCTATTGCTATAAGGCATGCATAACCAATAGGGCGGACGATTACCATAAACTCGGCTATTCGCTCCGGTTCTATTACCGGATGAATGTCAGGGAAGTAGTTGGAGAGCCAGCTACCGAGTATGACCGGGAGCTGCAACGTGGCAAAAGTCAGTGCAGCAGTAAAGACTACTGCCAGCAGAGATATAACCGCTAGAAGTCCCATTCTCGAACGTGTAAGGTCCATTGCTTTCCTCCAGTTTCGGATTATACAACGAACCATTTTCTACAGGCAAAGATCGATCTCAGGCATCGATTTGATGAATGGAAGCTATCACATGCTTTCGCGATTTCATCGCTTGCCGGCGATGAAGAGCTTCGCGCTATAGACCTGCCCGAGGCTGTGTGGCGCTAGGTAAACTACAGAGTGCATATGCACTCGATAATAGCGGAAACATGAACAATGGGTTATATTGAACGAACGCTTGGATTGTTCAGCGTGATTACGATTTACACGCAGGCGTGGATTGTGTCAGTCTTCAGGCATTAGCAAAGCACGATACAGTCTCGGGGACCAGCGAGATGTTCGGCGTGACAGCATTCTGCCGCGAGCTTGACCCACAGCCGTGAGGGTTGTTAAAGTACGTGAGTGGATGAACCTTTGCAGAGCTGTAACACGCTGAAATGAATCTGAATTAGAAGGAGCAGAATTGAGATGGAAGTGACTGTTTTCAACGGTAGCCCCAGGGGACGAGAAAGCAACAGCCATAAGATAATCGAACCGCTACTGGAAGGGGCGAGGCAGGCAGGTGCCGAGACGGAAGAAGTATTTCTGATTGAGAAGGACATAAAACAGTGCCGTGGTTGTTTCACCTGCTGGGGCAAAACGCCAGGAAGATGTGCGATCAACGACGACATGGCGGGCCTCATAGAGATTTTCCTGGAAGCCGACTATGCGGGAATGGCCACACCGGTGTACGGCATGTATATGACGGGGCTGCTGAAGAATTTCAATGATCGATTCCTACCCCTGGCGACGCCCCATATTCATAGGAATGATGATGGCAGTTTCTATCATGAGGGCAGGATTAAACGGTTTCCAAAACAGTTCTTTATTGCTAATTCGGGCTTTCCCGGTGAGCATAATTTTGAGTTGCTCAAGACTTTTCTCGCAATCGCCAAAAGAAGGGGTGCGGGCAATATCATACTGGAAATCTACCGCAACTGTGGAGAGGCTTTGGGAATCTCAGACCACGATGACCCTGTGCTGATTCAGAGGATTAATGTGTTTCGTGATGCCCTGGAAAAAGCCGGCCGGGAGATGGTCACTAACGGCCAGGTATGCCAGGAAACGATTGAACAGTTGCACATCCAACTCATGAGTGAC
>JADFVG010000195.1 GCA_015222405.1 Chloroflexota bacterium | reverse complement strand
GGGCTCGATCTGGAGAGCATCGCTGGCTACGGTTATACGGGGGTTTTCCTCGCCACCTTTCTTTCCACCGCCTGTATCTTTTTCCCTGCTCCAGGATTCGTGGTAGTGGTAGTGGCTGCCGCCCTTTTCAACCCTATCTGGGTGGCTCTAGCCGCCACCGCTGGGGGAGCTTTGGGAGAGTTCACCTCCTACCTTGTGGGCTACTGGGGCAGGGCGGTTATCGATCTGGAGCGCCGGCAGAGATACAAGAGGGCAGAGAACTGGATGATGCGCTATGGCGGTGTTGCCATTTTTCTCTTCGCCCTGGTGCCAGGGCTTATCTTCGACCTTATAGCCATCGCTGCTGGTGCCGTAAGATTCCCCTTTTGGAAATTCTTTCTCGCTTCCTTCGCCGGACGCCTGCCTCGCTCTTTCCTCGAAGCCTATCTGGGATGGATGATGCTGCCCCGCTTTTTGCCCCTTTAGTACAGGGGATGTCGAGCCAAACCACCCTGCTTTGCCGCTAACGCCATCACGCCTCGGGAGAAGAACCTTTTGGGTCATAAATGTTGACCAATTCGTCCTCCTGAATTGGAACCTTTTGCAGCTTTTGGCGAGCGAAAGAGAAAGGCATAATGTTGAACAGTGCTTCGCAAAACAGCGATGGACTTATCGAAGTCGCCAGTCCATGCTCGTGCGATCGGGTTGGGGTGACACATGAGAAAAGTGAAGAAAGTAGGTTCCAATAAGAAAGCCGTGGCCGGAATGCTAACCGCTTTCCTAGTGCTTACTTTAGCTCTTATCGGTTTTGCAACCGAAGAGACTACCGGCAGCCCTTATGGCTATGGTGGGGGAGGGGGAGGTGAACCACGTGATACCACACCTCCTGTGATCTCGGGTGAATCTGCTTCCGATGTCACCGACACCAGCGCTACCATAAGCTGGATCACGGATGAGCCGAGCACGAGCCAGGTGGAATACTGGCCCGGTTCCCTCTCAGCTCTGGATAAAACCCTGGTTACCAGCCACAGCGTCACCCTGACTAACTTGGCCCCAGGAACCACCTATTACTACAAGACCATGTCAGCCGACGACGCAGGCAATTTGGCGGTATCTGATGAGCGCACTTTCACCACCTCGGGTGTTGCACCTGATACCACACCTCCTGTGATCTCGGATGTATCAGTCTCTGATGTCACCGACGATAGTGCCGTTATAAGCTGGATCACGGATGAGCCGAGCACGAGCCAGGTGGAATACTGGGTCACCACCAGCTCTCTGTCACCACTGGACCCGAGCCTAGTTACCAGCCACAGCGTCACCCTGACCGATTTGACCCCAGAGGCCACCTATCACTACAAGGTCAAATCAGCCGACGCCACAGGCAATTTGGCGGTATCTGATGAGTACACCTTCACTACCTTGGCTGCTCCTGCCCCCGCTAACTGGGCGCTCATTGGAGGCATTATAGGTGGTGTGGTAGTTGCTGGCGGGCTAGCGTGGTATTTGTTGTGGTGGAGGAGAAGGGGGTCGTACATAGGTTAGTGATATACTCGTTAGCTCTGCGCTAATGAGCTGGGGTGGGGTCTGCGCTCTGTCTCAGCTCATTGGCAAATAAACCCCTAGCTGTGATCAAAGTATGGAGGAGAATGAAGGGGAGAAAAATGCTAGCTAGGGTAAGCCTGATTGGGGAAAGGCTAAAGAGCGATGAAATGGCCAGGCATGGAAGCATGATGGCCGCTTTTGTATTCCTGGGGGGGCTTTTCAGCTACCTGTACCAGCTCGTCATGGGCAGGATGCTGTCAGCGGCGGAATATGGAACGCTCTTCAGCCTTACCTCTCTGTTCATGATCTTCATGGTATTCTCTCAGACTATTCAAACCTCTATAGCCAAATTCACCTCCACGTTCAAAGTGGAAAACAGACCGGGAAGGATTAAATACCTGTGGAAAACTGCCTTCATGCAAACCTTGCTATTTGGATTGGCACTTTTTGTGATCCTAGTTCTGCTCTCCCCGCTGATCTCAAGTTTTCTCAACATCGATAACAATTGGCATTGTGTTATTGTGTTCTCCTCCTTCCTGTTGGCTTTCGCCATTCCAGCAAACTGTGGAGTCCTGCAGGGGCAGCAGAGGTTCTTCTCCCTGGGCGTGAGCACGCTTCTCCTCAGTTTGTTGAGACTCTCCCTTGGCGCCCTTTTGGTCTATCTCGGGTTCGGGCTTTATGGTGGTCTGCTCGGTGTCCCACTCGCCGTTTTTGTGGTCTTCTTTGTAACTCTCTTCTTTCTTAGGGGTTTGGCCAGGGGGAGTAATGAAAAGGTGGAGGTCGGCGGGCTCTTTTCCTATGCAGGATTAACCCTGCTGGCCATTGGTTGCTTCACCATATTGACCAACATGGACGTTGTCTTGGCCAAACACTATCTAGACTCAGAGAATGCCGGTAACTATTCGTCCATCGCGGTCTTAGGGAGAATAGCCCTCATTGCCCCTATGGGTATAGCCATGGCCATGTTTCCCAAAACCTCGGCGCTTTTTCAGATAGGGAGAAGCTATCGTCCCATCCTGCTAAAAGCGATGTTGTTCACCATTCTCATCGCTGGTGCGGTAGTGGTAGTGTATTGGCTATTTCCTGACTTCGTTGTCAATGCTCTCTTTGGGGACAAGTACCCCATGGCCACAGACCACATACTCAAGTACGGCGCTGCTATGTTCCTCTTCGCCATTTCCTTTCTGTTGATGAACCTTTTACTCTCGCTCAACAAAACAAAAGTAGCCTATTGCCTTCTGGGGACGGCGCTGTTCCAGCTCGGTTTGATAGTTTTGTTCCACTCCAACATCGCCCAGTTGGTCAATATTATGCTCATCTCCGCAGCCTTGTGCTTGGTTTTCATGTTCCCCTTTTACCTCAAGGTGAGTAGGGCGGAGTTGGGAGGTGGTATCCATGGTCGTAAGGAGTAAGGCTCCGCTGAGGATTAGCTTCGGTGGCAGGGGGACCGATGCCCCCCTATCCAGAGGAGAGGGGTGGTGTTGTGTTGAGTACCACCGTTGACAGATATGCCTATACGGCCCTGATCCCCAGGGAGGATGACTGCATCAGTGTCAACTCCCTGGACTATGACATAGTGGTCAAGTTCAACCCCAATGGCCAGCTCAGTTACGATGAAAAGCTCGACCGGGATTATCCAAGAGCAGGTGACGGGATTTTGTGCCAAAGGCTAATGTCCTGGTGGTACCGGAACAATGGGAAACCATCCCGCCCAATGCGCTAACCGAGGGCACGGTCTTGGGAAAGGCGATGGTGGCATCAAGGATAGGAGGCATCCTTTTCTCTGAGGGCAGGCTTTGCCAGCAATTATTGGGTCTCTATCACTCCCTTATAAAGGCCGAAAATGGGGGGACAGCTTGAGAAGGGTAAGATGGGACTGGGCCCCCTATTTGGTTTATTCCTTGCTTTCCCTTGCCATCCTGGGGCCTTTTCTTAAGCCGGGCTACATCTTAACCCTAGATATGGTCTTTGTCCCACATTTTGACTCCTCCTCTTTTGTCTACGGGCTGGACGAGTGGTGGCCGTCAAACTACACCCCGGTTATCTTCCTGATCCAGCT
>JADFVG010000194.1 GCA_015222405.1 Chloroflexota bacterium | reverse complement strand
CTGTGAAAGCCACAGGCTACAGACCTGTCTCATCGCTAAAGTTCGAAAAAACTTCCTTCCACTATCCAGGGGTTAAGGTTTTTCATAGTAAGTAAACTTTCGGCCGAAAAAAGCGGCAGCAGGGCGAAAAAGCCGTTCGAAAAAGGGGCTGTAGCTCAGATGGGAGAGCGCCTCCCTTGCACGGAGGAGGTTAGGGGTTCGAATCCCCTCAGCTCCACCACAGGTTTCAATAGGTAGAACTCCAACCTGTTCCTCATCTTTTCCATCTGGAGGCAAGGGAATTCATAACACGCGGTAACTTGCCCATCGCAGACTTCCATCCTCCTTACGAAAGACCGCAGCAACGCCTTTCTCTCGATGAAGTCAGCCTCCTCAAGCAGTTGGTGCCGCTTGTTTTCAAGGAGGGGAACAAGAACCCCAGACCTCAAGATTCCAGTGTTCCCATTCTCGTTCTAGCTTGGTATTCGTATTGCCAACCAAACCCCGAGGGGGTATTATCTTGAAAACACATAACGTCAGAATGTATAATCGACCAAGGTGCTGCTAGTCTTGGCACGGCCGTAGTTCTTATGCTAGAGATAGATGCTGACGAGACGGAAAACCCATGTGGAAGTAATGCGTCATGTCTTGCTATTTCCGTCATCTAAAAGACATTCTAAATGAAGCAGGCATTGAGGCTACTCCCGACAATAGGCAACAAATCGACCGGGCCATTCATGATATAGTCGGGGTTACCTACAAAGATTGCCCTGCCACTTGGAAAAAACTAAAGCAGGAAATAGCAAGTGGCGAGCAGAAGGGGCAGGATTTTATCAAGAAGCTGCAGAATGCTATCCGTTGACATAAAAGCGCTTCTTGTAGCGGGCATTACCAGCCCAAACGTGTAGCCATTTTAAGGCTGTGGCAAGGAATTTCTCGACCGGAAAAAGGTCCTCGAATAAATGAGACAGCAGCTATCTGCTTTGCCTCGGCATGCCAGAGTGAGCCTCTATGCGCTATCCTTCCTTAGCATTATCCTTCTCTCCTACTTTGCCTCCCAACATACCCGCTTTCCCGGAGATTTAGAGATTACACAAGGGTTACAGAAAATTTCATCCTCGGTATTCGAATTCACCATGTATGCTGTTAGTGTGGCAGGGGCAAAGACACCATCCCTAGCAGCGCTCTTACTGTGCATCGCAGCACTATGGGTATTCCGCTACCGACTGGAAGCTATTTTTGTTGCTCTAATTCCAGTGTGTGATCTATCCCACTCCGTCCTCAACTGGCTCGTCAACAGACCCGTTCCCACCCATGACTTGGTACAGGTTTGCGAAACCTCGGACTGGTTAGGCGTTGCCCCTGGTAGCATCCCTCACCTCCTGATATTTTGGAACGGACCACGCACTTCAAGCTTTCCCAGTGGGCATGTGCTTCATTTTACCTTGCTCTTTGGTTTCCTTTTCTATCTGGTTTCCACGCGGGTCAAGAGAGGCTGTACTCGGATTGCCCTGCAAACCTTACTTCTCATCCTCCCCTTAGCTGCAGGACTAGGTCGAATCTATCTAGGCACACACTGGTTCAGCGATGTTGTTGGTAGCTATCTAATTGGCGGACTGTTCCTTGTTATTCTGATTAAAGGGCACGCAAAGTGCAGACGGCGGCTGCAATCAGATTACCGGGCAGTTGCAGTATTGGGGCAAAGGCGTTGAGATGCATGCAGTCAATACACTCACACTGCAAGACGACAGGCCATCGAGTATAGTGTTGATGTTCGGCAGTACTAATGTCCTGATCTTACGTAACCTATTACTACTATCGCTACGCCAGACACAAGAGCAGCAACCAGGATCTGGTTGCTGCTACAAAGTATGCGGGCGGCGCCTACGCTCCACATAAACTACCAATTTATTCGGCTCAACAAAGCCTACTTCTATAAATCAACCTCTCGTCGGCAATGCCACCAGGCTTTGACCCTTGCCGGTCTGACCTGCAAACCAAGAATAACCGCACATCGCTCCTGTGGCTTCAGCGTAGATGTCCGCGAGGTTCATGATGATGTCGACCTGGAGCTCCGCACCGACCCACCGCCTCACCTCATCTTCGAGCCGTTTCCTCATTTCCACTTCCATTCCCGACTCCTTTGCAGTTATATAATCGTCCACTATGATATAAAAGCGCACATATTGTTATAAAATATACCACACAATATAAAAATTGTCAATAGTAATTTAGTCCTATTCTCGTCAGGAAATTAGTCCTGTTGTCAATTAGACATCAGTCCCCGTCTAGCGCCGTAGCGTTAGAGGAAGAATGTCACCTTTCGGGGTTCGTTGACCCTCTTCCATTCACCCTGTTATAACCGATAGTAGAAAACGTAGCTGGTTAGCTTGGGGGAGGCTCCTTAATGGATGGTAGCCGTATAGCCTTTAAGGGTACGCTACAGCAACTCTTGGAAAAGGTGGAAACAGGTGAGATGATCCCAAAGATGCAAGCATCACATGCCCCTATGTGCAAGTTTATGACTGCCTTCCTCGTCCTAAACGGCATTCGCCATTGTGTCCCCTTGGTCCACGCCCCCACTGGGTGTGCCTTGCTGATGTCCGAGTGGGCCAGAAGGAGTGCTTGTTGCGAGCGTCGTGGGGTTCCTCTTGAGCCTGTGCCTTGTACCACTTTTGATGAGAGCGATGTTATCTATGGGGGCGAGGGGAAGCTTCTGGAGGCAGTTCAAGAGGCGGATAAAAAATACCACCCCGATCTTATCGTTATCCTTTCCTGCTGCACAGCGGGGATAATCGGCGATGATGTGGAAATGATCGCCCAAGAGGCCGAGAAATTGGTCAATTCAAGAGTACTGGCGATCAAGAGCGAAGGATTTGGCGGTGACTTCAGAAGCGGCTACGAGGATGCCTTCAAGCTCATCATGGAGCTTATGGAGCCGCCAAAGAAAAAACAAGAGAAGACGATAAACATCCTCGGGGCTCGTGTGGGCCCCACTGCCACTGAGATTTCCGAGGACCTAAAGGAAATCGAAAGGCTATTGGGTGAGGTGGGTATAAAGATAAATGCGGAGATTGCCGGTGGATGCACTGTGGAGGAGATTAGAAGGGCGCGCGAGGTTGAGCTTAATGCCTCCTGGTGCTATGACTGGGGCCAGAAGCTTGGCGACCTGATGAAGGATAGATTTGGCATGCCCTATAGCAGAACAGGACTGCCCTATGGGCTTAAGGCAACTGAGGAATGGCTTTTGGGGGTGGCAAGGCCATTAGGTATGGAGAAGGAGGCCTTGGAGGTGATAAAAAGGGAGACAAAGAAGGTCTTGCCCGAGCTTGATTGTCTGGAGCGAACCCTTAAGGGGAAAACCGTCATCGTAGAGCCAACAACGGTATTCAACGGTCCGATAAGGGGTCTCGCTATGGCCAGAATGGTTGAGGAGTTCGGTGCCCATCCCATCGTTATCAATATCCATCCTTATACTATTAAAGAGAGAGTGCCCAGCATAAAATACCTCCTGGAGACTGGACTTAATCCCGAGGTCATCCTGACCAAGGGGGTCTTCCGCTTAGGAAGCTACTCTGAGATGTGGCAAACTGAGGAAGAGCTGGAGAAGGTTGTTCAAGGATACGATAACGCTATCTACTTTGGATCGTCCGATAGATACCCTCCCTGCCCGGTGGTGAATCTTGGGCTTGTCTCCCGTTTCCCTAGGTATGGTTTTAAGGGAATTCAAAATATCGCCAGGCTCGTCGAAACTGCATTGAAAGACACATCTCGTCCCCGTTCTAAGTTATTCAAGGAGATGATCTATGGCTAGGCCAACTGAGATATCATCAGAGGTTTTAAAAGGTGAAAAATGTTTTGACTCTTACCTTCGTTGTGCCCTACATGGTGCTGCCCTAACAGTCCTGGGAGTGGAGAATTGCGGTGTGATTTCCCATGCCCCTCAGGGTTGTGCCTACCTTGTTGATAGCGCCTTCTCTTGGCAAGAAGCCGACTGGACTAAAACTGAAACTCTCTGCACCAAGCTGTGCGAAGATGAGATCGTCCACGGAGGTGAGGAGCTTCTGGCTCGCACTATTCTAGAGGCAAAGGAATTAAATATCGGAGCTCTCTTTGTCCTCAGTGCCTGCGGACCTGAGATTGTGGGAGATGACATTGTTGCTGTTTGCCAAGATTTAGAGCCACAGGTTCCCTTCAAGCTCATCCCTATCGAGTGTGCTGGATATAGAGGCTCGCAATATGATGGAATAGACATCGCCCTGGATGTGATGCTAAAGAAGTTAGTTAAGGATAGTGGAAAGAAAGTCCCTAAATCGGTCTGTCTCATCGTCCCCCATGCCAATGCCAATCCAACTTGGATGGGCGACCTTGCCTGGGTGAAACAAACCTTATCTCAGATGGGGATTCAGGTCGTAGCTACCCTCACCCACAAGACAGCACTCAGCAAGTTTGATAATCTATCCTCCGCCGAAGCCTCCCTCCTTTTATCCCATGATGCAGGAAAGAATGCGGCAGATTATCTTTCCTCTGAATTTGGCGTGGAGCAAATCTGTCGGGAAATGCCCCTGCCGATTGGGATGAGCAATACTAGGCGTTGGCTTCTAGAGTTGGGGGAAAGGTTTGATGCCCAGGAGGTGGCTGAGAAGCTTGTAGCTGAGGGGGAAAGAATGGTGGCGGAAACGCTTCGCCGCAAGGGATGGGGAGTCAGCGGTGAGTCGCTTGAAGTACGTCTTCTCTATCGGATGCCCGTGGCCATCATTGCCGATGCCACTATCGGGATTCCCCTGGTTCGCTTCCTCTTCGAGGAACTGGAGATGACCCCTGAGCTTATCTGTCTTCGGTCCTCTCAACCTCGTGCTAGGGAGATATTGGAGAGGGAAGTGGGAGATCTTGGCCTTGATCCCAAGATAGTTTACAACGCAGACGTGCACAAGGTAAGAAGGGGCCTAGATGAAGTAAGGCCAGAAGCTGTTTTTGGAAGCAATGTGGAAAGGCATGCGATCGAAGGTCTAGGAATACCTCTCATCTTTGAAGTTGTAAACCCGATGCGGCAGTTTAGACTGGTAGACCGGGAATACTTTGGCTACAGTGGAATCTTGAACATTCTGGAGCTTATCCAGAATGACTTCAACGATCGTTGGCGCTCCAAGGAGAGGAGATATAAAGCGAGGTGGTGAATGAGACAGATAGCCATATATGGCAAGGGAGGGATCGGGAAGAGCACTATTGCAGCCAATCTATCCATGGCTCTCAAGGAGATGGGGCTTCGGGTGATGCAAGTTGGTTGCGACCCCAAGAGGGACTCCACTAGGATCCTAGCTGGGGGTCGTCTCATCCCCACTGTTTTAGAAACATTTCGAGAAGAACTGAGGATAGGGAAGGATGAATATGCTATTTCCCTTAAGGATATTATCTTCCAAGCTCAAAGTGGGATTTATTGCGTGGAGTCGGGAGGTCCAGAGCCAGGCATTGGCTGTGCTGGGAGGGGGGTGCTGACTGCACTTCAAATACTCAGTGACCTCAAGGCTTTCGAAACCTATGGAATAGATGTTGCTATCTATGACGTCCTGGGTGATGTGGTCTGCGGTGGTTTTGCCATGCCTATTCGTCATGGCTATGCTCAGGAGATTTACCTCATTTGCTCTGGTGGCTTTATGAGCATCTATGCAGCCAATAACATTGCCAAAGCGATTCGACGCCTCTCCCGACGAGGCGAAACGGGGTTGGCCGGCGTGATATGCAACAGCTCAGGAGATGAGCAGTTCGAGAAAGTAGTCCTGTCCCAGTTTGCGGAGGCCCTGGGGAGCAAGCTTGTCCATTTAGTCCCCCGCAGCCCTGTGATTCAGGCCTGTGAGGTGGAGAGCAGGACGGTGCTGGAGCATTCTCCCCAGTCAGAAGAGGCCGAGGTATTCCGAGAGCTAGCTCGCCAGGTGATGGATAACGACCGTCCGGTGATCCCTAAACCAATAGAGGAGATATCAGATCTTGAAGCAATGTATCGAGAGCACCTTCCCAAATAGCCTTGATATCCTGAGGCAAATCAGCGCTGACGCTGATATTATGACCCAGCACCCTTGCTTTTGTGATGCGGCTCATTACCGAGTGGGGAGGATTCATCTGCCGATCGCTCCTAAATATAATATCCAGTGCAACTTCTGTGAGCGCAACATGTGTGCCACGGAGGCAATACAGCACCCGGGATGGACAGCAAGGCTTCTTTCAGCTGAGGAGGCAGTGAACCTGGTAGAGCGAGTGATGCTTACCAGGAAAGACTCTAACTTTGTAATTGGGGTGGCTGGCCCGGGTGACCCACTGGCGAATGACCAGACATTTGAGGTGCTGAGCCTAATTCACCAGGAATATCCCCAACTACTCAAGTGCATGTGCACCAATGGCCTCCTCCTTGAGGATAAGCTTGAGAAGATCGAGGCTTGTGGGGTAAAAGCCATCACTGTGACGGTGAATGCTTTCTCAAGTGATATAGGGAAAGATATCTATTCCTGGGTAAGGTATGATGGGGTCACCTACCGAGGAGAGGAGGCAGCCTCCCTTCTCATCGCCAAGCAGTTCGGTGGCCTGAGTGAAGGCAGTAGATAGAGGCTTTTCGGCCAAGGTTAACACGGTATTGATCCCAGGCGTTAACGATAAACAGATGCCCCAACTTGCTAGGAGAGTAAGGGAGGCAGGGGCAGGGGTGTTGAACATTATGCCACTAATCCCCTGTGGTAAGATGAAGGAGCTTCGTGCTCCCACCTGCGACGAATTGAGGCAGGCCAGGCAAAATTGTGAGGGTGTAATCCCTCAATTTCACCGCTGCGAGCAATGCCGTGCCGATGTGGTATATCTGCCCTAGCAGCGATAGAAGTCTACATTCACTGACGGCTACAATTGCAGAATACGCACCTGAGCTTGGCCTGAGTCAATATCAAGTATGCCAATGGTGCCCAGGCCGCGGCGGTAGTTGAGAAACGTGGGACTACCGGAGTTCACAAAGAGAACACCTTTATAATCTCGGACGAGTGTGGCGTGCTCATGACCGAAGACAACGATGTCAGGGGCATCTGGGTCACGTTGCTCCGGAGAGCTCCCTGTTTGCAATGATGGAAACTTGTAGGGGTAGGGCCTTTCATGCACCAGCCATAGTGTTTTGCCCTCTAGTTTCAGTACGTGTCTGCTCTTCACACGCTTGTCTGCTAGTATGTTTCCCCAGTCGTCGTCACCGCTAGCTGCGAGCACGGGCGCGATACGCTCCAGCTCGTCCAGGACAGAAGAGACGTAGATGTCGCCGGCGTGCAGAATAAGATCAACGTCCCGGAAAGCTTCTGCTATTTGAGGAGGCAGTGCTTGCGCCGCTCCCGGAATATGTGTATCTGTTACCAGCCCAATGCGCATCTACATCTCATTATGAGCGGCCTAGCCTTCCGTGTCAAGAAATGCAGGCCACTCCACTGCCTGCCTGACTATTGACAAATCTCCCATGATGCTATATATTGTTAGAACAAACGTTCGAGGAAGGGAAATTGAAGGAGCTTTCCACCAAGCAGTCCCGCATCCTCGACTTCCTGCGCCAGTTCCTCGAGGATAAGGGTTACCCTCCCAGCATCAGGGACATCGTTAAGGGGTGCAAGATCAGCTCGACATCGGTTGTGGAATACAACTTGAGGATTCTGGAAAGGGAGGGCTATCTTCGAAGGGACCGGGAGGTATCGCGAGGCATTGAGCTCAGCCCCCGAAACAGGGGCATTGTGCGGGTACCGATCATCGGCTACATCGCCGCTGGCGAACCGATACCTGTTCCCAGCGCCGATACCTGGAGCGCGCTGGGGATAGCGGAGTCCCTGGAGCTTACCCAGGAGCTGACCAGAGGCAAAGAAGGGGTCTATGCCTTAAAGGTGAAAGGGACATCAATGGTCGATGCCCTGATCAACGATGGCGACCTGGTGCTGATGCAGCATGTGGAAACTGCGGAGAATGGGGAGATGGTTGCCGTTTGGCTGAAGAGGGAGAAGGAAGCCACGCTGAAGAAGTTTTATCTCGAGCCGGGGCGCATCCGCCTTCAGCCCGCCAACGAGGAGATGAAGCCTATCTATGCCGACCCCGAGGATGTGGAGATTCAGGGCAAGGTCATCGGGATTATCAGGAAACTGGAATAACCTTTTGCCGGGCTATCACATTGCTCCCCATAGAGTGGCGCGTGTTCCCTCTGCGCGGAACATAAAATAGCACCCCACCAAAAGCGGAGTGCCACTTCCCCAAAGCAAAAAAGTATATCCTTGACCGCCCTAAAGACCTGCTTTATCCCGCTCGACCTAATCGGAGGATGGAAGCTGTTTGGCCTGCTGCAGCTCCATCTCCTTATCACAGCACATAACCGCGCCTTCTCCCGCTTTCACGCACAATGTCTCAGTGCCACACACCTCGCAACGATATCTCTTACCTAATTGATTGGGCATTCGCCAACACCCCCTGTTTCTGACTTAGCAGCTTATGGAAGAGCACCTCTACTTCTTCAGG
>JADFVG010000193.1 GCA_015222405.1 Chloroflexota bacterium | reverse complement strand
GACAGCGGCGGAGCTTGAAATTCGCAAAGTGCAAGAGTAGAATATTGATATGTAGATTGAAGACTAGTTTTCGGGGGAAGGAGAAGTGGGATGGATAAAGGGACGTGGACGGTAAAATGTGGCCTGGCTCAGATGCTGAAGGGGGGCGTGATCATGGATGTGGTCACCCCGGAGCATGCCAAGATCTCTGAGGAGGCCGGCGCCTGCGCGGTGATGGCACTGGAGCGGGTCCCTGCTGACATCAGAGATGAGGGAGGTGTTGCTCGCATGGCGGACCCCACTGTGATTGAGGCCATTAAAGAAGCGGTAAGCATCCCGGTGATGGCTAAATGCCGCATCGGGCATTTTGTCGAGGCTCAGGCGCTTGAGGCCCTTGGGGTAGACTTCCTTGATGAGTCCGAGGTGCTGACCCCGGCTGATGAAAGCCACCACATATGGAAGCACGACTTTAAGGTGCCCTTCGTTTGTGGCTGTCGCGACCTGGGTGAAGCGCTGCGGCGCATCGCTGAGGGAGCGGCGATGATCAGGACCAAAGGGGAGGCAGGCACGGGAAACATCGTCGAGGCGGTGAGGCACATGAGGGCGGTGATGGACGAGATGCGCAAGATTCAGAGCATGCCCACCGATGAATTGACCGCCGAGGCTAAAGCCCTGGGAGCACCCCTGGAGTTGGTGGTGGAGGTGCATAAGACAGGGAAGCTCCCTGTGGTGAATTTTGCTGCCGGTGGAATTGCCACCCCGGCCGACGCAGCGCTGATGATGCAGCTCGGCGCTGAAGGGGTCTTCGTTGGCTCCGGCATCTTCAAGTCCAGCGACCCTGAGCAGATGGCCAGAGCTATCGTCAAAGCCACAACCCATTATCGCGACCCTGAGATTATTGCCGAGGTGTCCAAGGGCCTTGGGGCAGCCATGCCTGGCATTGATATTAAAACCATTCCCCAGGACGAGTTACTGGCTCCCCGAGGGTGGTAGAATGAAAAAAATTGGGGTTCTCGCCCAGCAGGGCGCCTTTGTGGAACACATCGCTCTGCTTCGCCGCCTGGAAGTGGAAGCATTCCCCGTCCGCGTAGCCAAGGAGCTAGATGGCTTAGATGGGCTCATCATCCCCGGTGGCGAAAGCAGTTCCATAGGTATATTGATGAAGGAATACGACCTCGTGGAGCCGGTGAGAAGGCTTGCGAAACGGGGCTTTCCCATAATGGGGACTTGCGCTGGCATGATCCTGATGGCGAAGCGGATTTCCGGGTGGCATCTTGAGCCTCTGGGGGCGATGGACATGGATGTGAGGCGTAATGCCTTTGGCCGGCAGGTGGATAGCTTCGAGACCGCCCTGGAGATCCCTGTCATTGGCAAGCCACCTTTTCATGCCGTATTCATCAGAGCGCCCTATATTGAAAAGGTGGGGGACGGTGTGGATATTCTGGCGCGGCTGCCCAATGGCATCGGTGTTGCTGCAAGAGAAGGCAGCATGGTCGCTTTGGCCTTTCACCCTGAGCTGACCAACGACCTTCGCCTTCATAGTTACTTCCTGGATATTGTCTGCGGTAAGGGGTGAGCAGGCAGGAAATGGTTCGTTCCTTTTATCCCACCGATTTAGTACCCCTCCTCTTCCTTTCCCGGAGGGTCTTTCCTAACCAGGCCATAACCCGGGACAGGCTGGGCGGAGGGAGTCTGCTCACACCACAGTCTTTGATTGAGCATTTGTTTCCGTTGCCGAGAAGGCGATACACCTGGGTCTGGCCAAACCGGGGTCGCATGCTCGGTGTTGTCTCTGCTAAGAGTTGCTCTGGTGCCACTTCTTGGCAGATCGACTATCTTCGGGTCGATGATGAGCAGCGTTGCCTTGCTCTGTTGGACACGGTGAGCGCTTTCGCCATCGAGCGGGAGGTGAAGAAGCTCTTCCTTCGCCTGCCCTCAGATAGCCCTCTTATAGAGGTGGCGATGCGCTCCGGCTTTTCGCCCTATTCTACAGACTACCTTTATCACTATCGAGGAGAAGGGGCGCCTAGGGTTGTGGAATCACCTTATTTCCTTCGCCCGAGATCAAGCAATGATGATTATCGGCTCTTTGAACTATATAGCGCTGCTGTCCCGGCCTCGGTGCGCACTGCCGAGGGGATGACCTTTGAGGAGTGGCAGGAGAGCAGGGATAGGGGCTCATGGCCTCAGCGGCACAGGGAATACGTCTGGGAGAAGGAGGGCAGACTGATGGCATGGTTGCGCATCAGCGCTGCTGGAGGGATGGGCTGTTTTGAAGTCATGTTTCAGCCCCTGGAGCAAGAGGGACTTGAGTGCTTGGTGAATAGCGCTTTAATTTCTCTCAATGGCAAGTCTTCGTTATTCGGCATTGTTTCCGACTTTCAAGGGCAACTGAGGAGCCTTTTGCCCAGGCTGGAGTTCGAGGAAGTAGCGCAGTATCACGCCCTGGTGCAGGAGCTGGCTCTTAGAGTGAGGGAGCCAGCTTTTATGCCAGCGCAGGTGTAGGGAAAGGCGATGTTTAAGAGAATTACCGATGATCTGGATGCTCTGATGGAGAGGTTGCCTCCCCATATCGCTGAGCCCCTGATGCAGAGGGAGGATCGCAGCGAGCTTCTTGAAGTGGTCTTGGACCTGGGGCGTGTGCCTGAGGCACGTTATCCCGGCGGCGAGGTGGTGCTCAGCGAGAAGGAGGTGAGCAGGGAGGATCTCGAGTATGTCGTTTCCCGCATCGGTGTCTTTAGCGGCGACAACCGGGCCGGCATCGAACGCACCCTGCATCGCATCTCCGCCATTCGCAACCGTGAGGGGCGCGTCGTGGGGCTCACTTTGCGCGTCGGGAGAGCGGTCTACGGTACCATAGGCATCATCGAGGACCTGATCAAGTCGGGCAAGAGCATTCTCCTTCTGGGGCGCCCTGGGGTGGGCAAGACCACCATGCTTCGAGAGGTGGCTCGTGTGCTTGCTGATGACCTGAATAAGCGCGTTATCGTCGTCGATACCTCTAATGAGATTGCCGGTGACGGCGATATTCCCCATCCCGCTATTGGCCCTGCACGGAGAATGCAGGTGCCCACGCCTCAGCTCCAGCATGCGGTAATGATTGAGGCGGTAGAGAACCATATGCCCGAGGTGATTGTCATCGACGAGATCGGCACCGAGCTTGAGGCTCAGGCGGCGCGCACCATCGCCGAGCGGGGCGTACAATTGGTGGCCACCGCCCACGGAAACACCCTGGAGAACCTGATTATGAACCCCACCCTGGCCGACCTCATTGGCGGCATCCAGACGGTTACCCTGGGCGATGAGGAAGCAAGGAGGCGGGGTACCCAGAAGTCGATTCTGGAGCGCAAGGCACCCCCCACCTTTGATATTGTGGTTGAGATTCAGGACTGGGATCGTGTCGCCGTTCACTCCGATGTCGCTGCGGTGGTTGATGCCCTGCTTCGGGGGCGTCCCATCCACCCTGAGGTTCGCTGGCTGGACGAGACCTCTGAGTTGAGAAGGGAGAAGGTGGCCCCGGCCAAGGGCGTCAGGGAGGGGCTTGCTGGCATAGCCAAAGCGACCAGAATCTACCCCTTGGGCATCAATCGCAGCCGGCTGGAGCAGGCAGCGAAGAAAATGGAGCTTCCGGTGAAGGTGGTGGATGATGTGGCGAATGCCAGCTTGCTGATGACCTCCAAGGGCTTCTATCGCCGGAAGCCGCAGCCCATCCACGATGCCGAGGCTGGGGGCATCCCCATCTATGTCCTCAGGAATAGCAGGGTCTCGCAGATGGAGCGTGCCCTGGCCAACATCTTTGACGTTGAGACCACCGCCGAGCCCTTTAGCCTTGCTATCGAGGAAGCGGAGCGAGCCATTGCCCAGGTGATGGAGGGTAGAGGCTCCGTGGAGCTCAGCCCCCAGAACGCCTATATCAGGCTTTTACAGCACCAGCTAGCGCAGCGCCACAACCTCGCCTCGCAGAGCACGGGCAGGGAGCCACGAAGAAGGGTACGGATCTTTCGCACTGGCGGGGAGGCATGAGTAGAGAGGTAATTGTTGTCCTTATTCATCACCTTTGAAGGAGGAGAGGAAACATGACGCGAAAGAAACTTGGGATGAAAAGGCCTCCACGTAAACTATTGGAGGAATATAAAGTAAATGTTCAATCAGATACTGCATTTCGTGCAAATGCCAGATTGCTGCAAAGTATTTGGCGGAGAAAGAATTTTGGAGACAAAATAGGTGCTGATTCTAACAAAAAAATAGAATTGGGGAATTTGCTTCCAGAAGATATAGCAGTAAATAGAGAGGCAAATTTTCTCACAGATAGGATATATAGAATAGTAAAAGAGGCGGTGTCTCAAAAAGGCAAAAACAACGCACTGATAGCAGAACCTAGAATTTGGACTAATTTATTGTCCAGCCAACCATTATGTTTTAATTTGTTTGGTGAATTAGAAGCAGATAAAGACAAGGATTTAGCCACAAAATTATTTAAGAAGTTACTTCCAGAGTTAGTAAAGGAAGTCGAAAAAATCAAATTTGAATATTCTCCAGGAAGACGTGACCCTAAATATCTAGGAGACAGAACCGCGTTCGACATATTTGTTGAATTTACAGCAACCGATGGGGAGAAAGGATTTACAGGGATTGAAGTGAAATACGCAGAAACTATAATCAATAAACCTTTAGCAAAAGGTAAAACAGAGGAAGAATTAAGATTAAAAAGAGAGAGATATCAGGAAGTAGCTGACAAATCAGGAATATTTAAGGAAGAGAAAAAATACAGAACAGAATTACTATTTTCTAATATTCATCAAATTTGGAGAGATCATTTATTAGCATGGAGTATTCTACAAGAAGAAAACGACAAGTATAAGCATGGACTCTATATGTTCCTATATCCAAAAGATAATATCCAGTGCTTTAGGGCTATAAGCAAATACTTGAAAACCTTCAAAAAAGATGATGAACAGGTCAATCGATTCTATCCTGTGACTATTGAAAGCGTGATTAATATCCTAAAGAATATCCCAAAGCGGCGTGGCGATGCTAAATGGGTTGAAGACTTTGAAAATCGATATCTAAACTTTGAACAAATTAAAGATTTAACCTAGAGGCTTGCAATTGTCCGTATTCATAACCTTTGAAGGCGGAGAGGGTTCGGGGAAGTCCACTCAGGCGAGGGTGCTGTATCGGCGCCTTTTGAAGTCGGGTATCCCCGCACTGCTCACCCATGAGCCCGGCGGCACCCCCCTGGGCACCCAATTACGCCGCCGGCTCAAGGGGGAGGGAGAAATCGACCCCCAGACCGAGCTTCTGCTGTTCAATGCTTCCCGTGCTCATCTCGTTTCTCAGGTGATCCGCCCCGCCCTGAAAGAGGGAACTGTAGTTATCTGCGACCGCTTTGCCGCTTCCACCACCGTGTACCAGGGCTATGGGCGGGGACTGGATTTCGACCTTATCGAAGCTGCCAATAACATCGCCACTCAGGGATTGCGCCCCGACCTCACCGTTTTGCTCGACATCCCTGTGGAGCAGGGGCTAGCTCGAAAAAGCCTGCGCGATCGGTTTGAAAGGGAAGAGGTCGCCTTTCACCGACGGGTGAGGCAGGGATATCTGGAGATGGCAAAAAAGGACCCCGAGCGCTGGCTTGTGCTCGATGCCTCCTTGCCCAAGAAGGAGGTCACGCGCATAATCTGGGAAAGGGTGGAACAGATTTTGCCAAATGGTTGAAAAAAGGGTTGAAAAGCGATGGGTAAAGTGTTATAATAGTATAACAAGCTGAATTCGCGGTTGAACCTTTAAATCCAGTCCCGCGAGGCTGGCAAGGGGAAACGGTGGCGCAAGTAAATACAGAGAGAAGTTTCATCCTCTTGTCAGCAAGAGGATTTTTTCATGCCTGAGAAGGTGATCCTAAACGAGGAAGACATCCGCCGTGCCTTGACCCGCGTCGCCCACGAGATTGTGGAGAAAAACCACGGCTGCGATGGGCTTGTCTTTATCGGGATGCGCACCCGTGGCGTACCCCTGGCGGAGAGGCTTGCAGCCGAGATAAAGGGGTTTGAGGGGGTAGAAGTCCCCATCGGTGCCCTGGATATTAACCTCTATCGCGATGACGTCTTCTCTGTGGACTGGCAGCCTCCGGTTCGCCCCACATTTATGCCCACCGATATCATGGGGAAGAGCATAATTCTGGTCGATGACGTCCTTTATACCGGACGCAGCATCCGAGCTGCCATGGATGCCCTCATCGATTTCGGGCGCCCCCGTTCCATTCAGCTCGCGGTGCTCGTTGACCGTGGACATCGGGAGCTTCCTATCCGTGCCGACTACGTGGGTAAGAATATGCCCACTGCCTTCGATGAAGACGTGGAGGTGAGGCTCAAGGAGACCGATGGCAGGGATGAGGTGGCGATTATAAGAAGCGATTAGGGGGTCGGATGAGAACAACGAAACAGGAAGAATTATCTGAGCCTTTGCCGCCCTTGGAGGCACAGCGTTCGCGGCGGCGTCATGTCCTCGACCTGGACGACTTCACCAGGGAGGAGATAGAGCTGGTTTTTGAAACTGCCGATGCCATGAAGGAGGTTTTCCAGCGTGAGATCAAGAAGGTGCCCACGCTCAGGGGCAAGACCCTGGTCACTATGTTCTATGAGGCCAGCACTCGCACCCGCATCTCCTTCGAGCAGGCGGCAAAGAGCCTCAGCGCCGATGTAATTAACATCAGTGCTTCCGGCAGCAGTACCGAGAAAGGGGAATCTCTCATTGATACCGTCCGCACTATCCAGGCCTTGGGCGCCGATGTCATCGTGATGCGTCACTACCACGCCGGAGCCCCTTACCTCATTGCTCAGCATGTCGATGTAACCGTGATAAACGGCGGCGATGGCTGCCATGCCCATCCCACTCAGGGCCTCCTCGACCTCTATACCATGAGGGAGCATTTGGGCACGGTGGAGGGGGCGAAGGTGGTGATAGTTGGCGATATCCTGCATAGCCGGGTGGCCCGTTCCAATATCTGGGGCTTGACCAAGATGGGGGTGGAGGTGGTTCTATGTGCCCCGCCTACCCTGATACCTGTGGGCCTGGGCCCTCCCGCTTTCCCCCTTGTCACCATGGAACCAAGCCTTGATCGCGCCGTGGAAGGGGCTGATGTGGTTATGCCCCTGCGCTTGCAGAAGGAAAGGCAACAGCGGGGACTTCTCCCCAGCATTCGTGAATATATCCAGTTCTACCAGCTTGACCTAAGGCGGCTGTCAATGGCCAAACCCAATGCCTTGGTGCTTCACCCCGGGCCGATGAACGAAGGGGTGGAGATCACCGCTGAGGTTGCTCACGGTGCCCAGTCGGTTATCGAGGAGCAGGTAACCAACGGGGTGGCAGTGCGCATGGCAATCCTCTATCTGCTCATGGGAGGTGCTCAGTGATGGCAATCCCGCTCCTAATTGTTGGAGGCCGCATCATCGACCCCAGCCAGGGAATCGATAAGGTTGGCGACCTTCTTATCGCTGAAGGGTGCATCGCCTGGATGGGGAGCAACAAAGCGGGGGAGCTGCCCCCTGAGCAGTACCAGGTTATCCACGCTGAGGGGATGATCGTCTGCCCTGGCCTTGTTGACCTCCACTGCCATTTGCGGGAGCCGGGTTTTGAGGAGAAGGAGACCATCGCCACCGGGACCCGCGCCGCAGCCAGGGGAGGCTTCACCACCGTCTGCTGCATGGCCAATACCAATCCCCCCATCGATACGCGAGCCACTGTGGAATTCATCCAGAAGAAGGCTGCTGCCGAAGGGGTGATTCGGGTGCTGCCCATAGGGTGTATCACCAAGGGGCGAAACGGCGAGGAGATGGTGGAGATGGGTGAGCTCGCCGAGGCTGGTGTGGTTGCCTTGAGCGATGATGGAAATCCGGTAGCCGATGCGCGGCTGATGCGTTACGCCCTGGAATATAGCCGTTCTTTCGACCTGGTTCTCATTGACCATTGTGAGGACGTTTCGCTTTCGCAGGGCGGGGTGATGAACGAGGGCTGGGTCTCCACCAGGCTCGGACTCAGGGGGATTCCCGCTGCTGCTGAGGAGGCCATGGTTGCCCGGGACATCGCCCTCGCCGACATGACCGGTGGCAGGGTGCATATCGCCCATGTGAGCACCGCTGGCTCCGCCGATCTCATCCGTCGCGCTAAAGATAGGGGAATCCCGGTTACTGCCGAGGTTACTCCCCATCACCTGACCATGACCGAGGAAAGGGTTATGGGATATGGCTGGGATAACGAGAAGCCTTGCTCATTACCTCTCTTGGCTTACGATACCAATGCTAAAGTGAACCCGCCATTGAGAACGGCGAGGGATGTTGAGGCACTAATTGATGCCTTAAAGGAAGGGGTCATCGATGCCATTGCCACCGATCACGCTCCGCATGAGGATGTGGAGAAGATGTGCGAATTCGACATCGCCGCCTTTGGCATCAGCGGCCTGGAGACGGCGCTGGGCAGCCTTTTGACCCTGGTTCACGATGGCAAGGTAGATTTGATGACCCTGATATCGAAGCTTGCTTCGGAGCCGGCGAAGATTGTTCGAAAAAGCGAAATAGGCACGCTGAGGGTTGGCGCTGCCGGCGATGTCGCCATCTTCGACTCCGAGGCAGAATGGGTCGTTGACCCTGCCGCATTTGCCTCCAAGGGCAAAAACACCCCCCTCGGTGGCTGCCTGCTCAAGGGGAAGGTGATGGCTACTATCTGCCAGGGGGAGATTGTTCATAAGGAGGATGCCGTCAAGCTGGAGACCATCAGCCGCGAGGCTTTTCGTACTTGAGGATGGCCTTAGTAGATTGGCGATTGTGGTGATAAGGGGCCTCATTTGAACGAAAAAAGCGAAAAAGTCTTTCTTGTGCTTGAGGATGGCTCGGTATATGAGGGCTATTCCTTTGGCGCCGAGGCCTCGGCCTATGGCGAGGTGGTGTTCAATACCAGCATGACCGGCTATCAGGAGATGCTCACCGACCCGTCCTATGCCGGCCAGATCGTGGTTCCAACCTATCCCATGATCGGGAACTATGGCATCAATAGCCAGGACTTCGAGTCCAATCGCATCCAGGTGGCGGGCTTTGTGGTGCGGGAGGAGTGCCATCTTCCCAGCCACTGGCAGGGTTCTTCGACCCTGCACCAGTACTTGCTATCGAATCGCATCCCAGGCATCAGCGGCGTTGATACCCGCGCCATCACCAGGCGCCTGCGCTCTGAGGGGGTGATGATGGGGATGATAACCGAGGACTCGCCTGAGGATGCTCTGGAGCAGCTAAAGAAGCTGCCTCGCTATGACGATATCGATTTCGTGAAGCAGGTTACCACCGATGCCTTCTACCGCTGGGAGCCGGCATCGGGTGAAAACCCGGCCTATCACATAGTTGTCGTTGACTGCGGGCTGAAGCTCAGCATCCTGCGCTACCTGACCAAGCTGGGTTGCGCCTGCACGGTGGTACCCTCAACCACATCAGCCGAGGATATTCTCGCCTTCAAGCCCGATGGCATCCTGCTCTCCCCGGGCCCGGGCGACCCTGCTCTCCCCTACCTTGAGGAGACGGTGCGAAATCTAATTGGTCAAAAGCCCATCATGGGGATTTGCCTCGGCCACCAGCTTTTGGGGCGGGTCTTTGGCGGCAAGACCTTCAAGCTCAAATTCGGGCACCGTGGCGCCAATCACCCCGTCCGTGAGCTAGCGACTGGTCGGGTGCATATAACCGCCCAGAATCACGGATTTGCCGTGGATGCCGACAGCGTGAAGGGGGGTCTTGAGGTAAGCCACATCAGCCTCAACGATGGCACGGTGGAGGGGCTGAGGCACAGGGAACTGCCGATATTCTCCATTCAATATCACTCCGAGGCCTCGCCCGGCCCCCAGGACACGGTCAACTCCTTCGAGCGCTTCCTGGAGATGGTGAGGGGAAAATAGTTGATGGGGAAATAGCAGGTATGAGTGGTGCAGAAATCGCAGGAGTTGTCGTAGGTTCGATTACTGCTATAGGGGTATTTGTTGGCCCTCTGCTTGCTAATCGGCTGCGAGCTAGGAACGAAGAATTAAATAGAAAGTTGAGGATACACTTTGAGGACTTAAGCGGCAAGGTCATAGAGCCGATGTTAACAGTTGTGACAAGAGTTGGCAGGTATGAAGATGGGGAACTGGTATTCGAGAGAGCCAGCTATACTTCCTTTGAAAACTTTAAATTCGAAGAAGGCGATTTCTTTCGCTGTTTTGAGCTGCATTTTCCTGAAAAGGTGGTTGAGTGGGGGCATCTTAAACACAAAGCTGTAGAGCACAATAAACTTTATAGAGAGTTTGAGGTTCAGAGAACTGCTGTTGGTCTCATAGAGGAAGTAGAGGAAGCAAAGGATGTTCGCTCTATAGAGCTTGGCTCTGATTTAGAAAGCGCTCACGCCGCTTGTGAGGAAAGCGGAAAGAGGTTATCTGATCACGCAGAAAGCTTAGTAGAGGATTTTAAGCGCTTCGGGGCGAAGTTGGCAGCCGACAGCAGTTATATCCGCAAATATGAGATCGGTAAGACGTTCAAGAAGCTCAAAAATTGTCCAATTTGCCAAAAATTGTGAGAGTATCTATGACCAAAATCTCTAAAGTCCTAGTGATTGGCTCGGGGCCCATCGTCATCGGGCAGGCGGCGGAGTTTGACTACGCCGGCACCCAGGCGTGCAAGGCGCTCAGGGAGGAGGGCGTTACCTCCGTCCTGGTCAACTCCAACCCGGCCACCATCATGACCGATGAGGGCATCGCCGACGTCGTCTATATCGAGCCGCTCACCGTCGAGGTGATAGCGCGTATCATTGAGCGCGAGCGCCCCGATGGGCTTCTCCCCACCCTCGGCGGGCAGACGGGGCTCAACCTCGCCGTTGACCTGGCAAATGCCGGCATCCTCGACAAATACAATGTGCGCTGCCTGGGCACCCCCATCGACACCATCCGCAAGGCGGAGGACAGGGAGTTGTTCAAGAATATGCTCGCCGAGATTGGCGAGCCGGTCCCCGAAAGCCACATCGCCACCACTATAGAGGAGGCGCGCCAGGCAGTCGAGGCTATCGGTCTGCCGGTGGTGATTCGCCCGGCATACACCCTGGGCGGCACCGGCGGCGGCCATGCCACAACTATGGAGGAGTTCGAGTTCATCGCCACTATCGGGCTGGCGGTGAGCCCCGTCCATCAGGTGCTCATCGAAAAAAGCGTTGTCGGCTGGAAGGAGATCGAGTATGAGGTGATGCGTGACGCCGCAGATAATTGCGTCACCATTTGCAACATGGAGAACATCGACCCCATGGGGGTTCACACCGGCGATAGCATCGTGATCGCCCCATCTCAGACCCTCTCTGATAAAGAGCATCAGATGCTCCGTTCGGCGAGCATCAAGATCATCAAAGCCCTGGGAGTTGAGGGTGGGTGCAATATCCAGTTTGCCCTGGCGCCAGCGCCGATGGTGGCGGAGCGATGGCCGCCGGGGGGAAGCAGCGAGGTTTATGAGCATCTGCAAAACGGCCTCCCTCCTTACTATGTCATCGAGGTTAATCCCCGTGTCAGCCGTAGCTCGGCCCTGGCCTCCAAGGCGACGGGCTATCCCATCGCCCGCGTTGCAGCCAAGATAGCTGTTGGCCGCAGGCTGGACGAGATATTAAACCAGGTGACGGGTAAGACCATGGCCGCCTTCGAGCCCGCCCTGGACTACTGCGTGGTCAAGATACCGCGCTGGCCGTTCGACAAGTTCGCCTCAGGCGACCGCAACCTCGGCACCCAGATGAAGGCCACTGGCGAGGTGATGGCCATTGACCGCTGCTTTGAGGCGGCGATCCAGAAGGCGGTGCGCTCCCTGGAGACGGGGGCCAAGTCCCTGCTCTGGGAGGACCCAAGCTGGAAGGACCGCTTCCCGCTGGAGCCCAATGACCTCCGCCTCTGGGGCTTGATGGCCTCGCTGAGAAGGGGGGCAAGCCCCGATGACCTCGCCCGCGAGACGGGGATCGACCCCTGGTTCATGTACAAGTTCCAGAACATCGTTGATATGGAGAAGCGCCTCCTCTCAGAGACGCTTACGCCCCAGCTCCTGTGGCAGGCAAAGCGCCTCGGATTCTCCGATGAGCAGATAGGAACCCTGGCCGACCGGCTGCCGGAGCAGGTCAGGGAGCTGCGCCGCCGGTGGCAAATCTTGCCCGTCTATAAATTGGTGGATACCTGTGCCGCCGAGTTTGCCGCCCAGACCCCCTACTTCTATAGCACCTACGAGCAGGAGAACGAGGCCGAGCCCCTGGAGGGGAATAAAGCGGTGGTCATCGGCAGCGGCCCCATTCGCATCGGGCAGGGCATCGAATTCGACTATTGCAGCGTCCACTCTGCGTGGGCGCTTCAGGAGGCGGGCTTCAAGAGCATCATCGTTAATTCCAACCCGGAGACGGTGTCCACCGACTTCGATACTTCAGATCGCCTCTACTTTGAGGCCCTGGACGAGGAGAGCGTGCGCGATATCCTGGAGAACGAGGGCATCGAGCTTGAGGGTCTCCCCAGAGGTCTCATCCCCTCCTCCATCGTGCAATTTGGCGGGCAAACGGCGATTAACCTTGCCGATCCGTTGGCCCGCAGTGGCATGCCCATCCTGGGCTCCAGCGCCGAGGCCATTGATGAGGCCGAGGCTCGCCAGCGTTTTGAGAATCTGATGAACAGGCTGGGCATCCCCCAGCCTCCGGGCGGCGCTGCCACCTCCGTCGAAGGGGCGCTCAATGTGGCTAAGCTCATT
>JADFVG010000024.1 GCA_015222405.1 Chloroflexota bacterium | reverse complement strand
TTGTAGATAAGAAATCTGAAGAGATGAAGGTAGAGCTGGCGAAGCTTGCTGAGGAGGCACTGGAGAAAGCGAAAGTTTAAAGGGGGAAGAGGGACTTTTGTGAATACTGGTGATTCAAATTCGACAAATGAAAAGATAGGAGCGGTATTGGTGGTTGGGGGAGGAATTGGAGGAATTCAGGCAGCACTTGATTTAGCTGAGTCGGGATACAAAGTTTACTTGGTGGAAAAATCCCCCTCTATCGGCGGGGTTATGGCTCAGCTCGATAAGACTTTTCCTACTAATGATTGCTCAATGTGCATCCTCTCTCCGAAGCTCGTGGAGGCTGCTTCTCACCAAAATATTGCCCTTCTTACCTACTCAGAAGTGGAGGATATTCGGGGTGAGCCTGGAAATTTTACGGTGAATATTCGGAGAAAGGCGAGCTATGTTGATTGGGATAAGTGTACTGGCTGTGGAGTGTGTAGTGAATGGTGTCCAGTTACAATGCCAAGCGAATTCAATGTGGGCCTTGACACCCGTCGCGCAATCTATACGCCTTTCCCACAAGCGGTCCCTAAGAAATATGTGATTGAGAGAGAAGAAGATCGTCCTTGCCATGCAGCATGCCGTGATGCCTGTCCGCTCCATATGAACATTCCTGGCTACATAAAGCTTATTGCGGAGGGGCAAATTGAAGAGGCCTATAGGCTGATCAGAGCGACAAATCCCCTCCCTGCTATCTGCGGGCGCATATGCTATGCTCCTTGTCAGGAAGCTTGTAATCGTGGTCAGATTGATGAGCCGCTAGCCATAAGAGACCTTAAAAGATTTGTTGCCGATCATTTCGATCTGGAGAAGCTTGAGATACCTATGGTTGAACCCACGGGGAAGAGAGTGGCGATAATAGGGTCAGGACCTGCAGGACTTGTTGCCGCTCATGACCTTGCTCTTAAGGGACATAGAGCAGTTATCCTCGAGTCTCTCCCTGAACCAGGCGGGATGCTCCGAGTCGGAATACCAGAGTATCGCCTCCCTAAAGAGGTTGTTCGCAAGGAGATCGAATACATAACGAAGCTTGGTGTTGAGATAAAGACCGGTGTTGAGGTAGGGAAACACGTTTCTCTACAGGAGCTAAATGGAAAGTTCGATGCCATTTTTATCGGCGCTGGTGCCCACCAAGGAATGGGATTAGGAGTGCATGGGGAAGCTCTATCTGGTGTTGTGGAGGGGATTGAGTTTCTGCGTCGAATTAACTTGGGGGAGAAGATAGAGGTTGGCAAGAAAGTTGCGATCATTGGTGGTGGGAACACGGCGATTGACTGTGCCAGGACATCCAAACGTCTCGGAGCCGATAAAGTTACTATCCTCTACCGGCGCACCAGAGGAGAGATGCCAGCATCTGAAGAAGAAGTCGGTGCAGCAGAGGCAGAAAGCATAAAGATAGAATTTCTTGTTGCTCCTAGCCGTTTCCTGGGAAACGGGAAGGTCTCCGAGGTCGAACTTATCAAGATGAAGCTTGGTGAGCCTGATGCTTCAGGACGCCCTCGTCCCATCCCTATAGAAGGTTCTGAATTTCGTCTTCCCTTTGATACTGTGGTAGCTGCATTAGGACAGGTGGCAAAGACCAATTTTGTAAAGAAGCTAGGTGTTTCACTTTCCCGACGTGGAAATATAGAGGTGAATCCTCAAACTGGAGCGACTAATATTGAAGGTATTTTCGCCGGTGGGGATGTTGTGACGGGTCCTGCTTTTGTCGTGGACGCGATGGCAGCAGGTAGGCGAGCAGCCTGCTCCATAGATGCATTCTTGTGCGGCATGCCTTTGTCTGTAGAAGAGAGATTGGAACCTCAGGAGCTGACAGTGGAGGAAATCCAAAGGATCAGGGATCGGTTCGGTGAGCACCCACGCTACAAGATAGAAGAAATACCGCTGGAACAGCGGAAAGGCTTTGAAGAAGTTGCCCTCGGTTACCTACCAAAGGAAGCGCGAGAGGAAGCAGGGCGGTGCCTTGCTGGACAGATCACAGGATGCATCCAATGCCTTGAGTGTGTTGACAGGTGTGAAGCGAAAGCCATTGACCACTCTATGAAGGATATAACAGAGGAAATTAAAGTTGGAGCAGTGATCCTGTCCGGAGGCTTTGAATGCTATAATCCCTACGAACTTTATGAACTTGGTTATGGGAGGCTCCCTAATGTGGTAACCAGCATCCAGTTCGAACGCATACTGAGTGCTTCTGGACCATTCCAAGGCGTATTACAACGACTGTCCGATCAGAGTCCACCACAAAGGGTAGCCTTTGTCCAATGTGTTGGTTCTAGAGATATAAAGCACGGTAGACCTTATTGCTCCTCCGTGTGCTGTACATATGCCATCAAGGAAGCTATGATTGCCAAGGAGCATAGTACTGTTCCCTTAGACATAACTATTTTCTTCATGGATCTCAGGACGTACGGCAAGGACTTTGATAGATTTTATGAGCGTGCTAGGGAAGAAAGCGGTATAGAATTTGTTAGGTCAAAGGTATATAGCGTTGAGGCGGTTGACGACACCGGAGATATGATAGTGAAGTTTACTACCGAGGACGGCGTACCGAAGGTCGAGCGATTTAATATGGTCGTTCTTTCCGTAGGTTTCCAATCTTCGCCAGAATTCGTGAAGCTGGCTAAGGAGACTGGAGTCCAACTTAATCCCTACGGCTTTTGTCAGACAAGACCGTTTTTGCCTGTAGAGACTTCAAAGCCAGGGATATTCGTCTGTGGTGCTTTTTCGGCACCGAAAGATATCCCTGAGACAGTAATGCAGGCGAGCGGAGCAGCAGGATCCGTTTCCAGTTTGCTTGCCCCTGCCCGTAATACGCTCACTAAAGTGAAGGAGTACCCACCAGAGAAAGATGTCAGTGGAGAAGAACCCAGAATTGGGGTCTTCATCTGCCACTGCGGAATCAATATCGGGGGGTATGTAAATGTCCCTGAGGTTACTGAATTTGTTAAAACCTTACCCAATGTAGCCTATGCTGAAAGAAACCTCTTCACTTGTTCTCAGGATACTCAAGAGAGGATAAAAAAGGCAATTGAGGAATACAAGCTTAATCGAGTGGTGGTAGCATCCTGTACCCCTAGAACTCATGAGCCTCTATTTCGGGAGACGATTAGGGAGGCAGGCTTAAATAAATATCTCTTCGAG
>JADFVG010000192.1 GCA_015222405.1 Chloroflexota bacterium | reverse complement strand
GTTTCTGGGATTGGTTGTTCGTCAAGGATACCTGCTTATGTGGCCACCTACGGTTTTAATAGCATCCATGGCCGAGCGGTAGCTATTGCCCAGGGAGCAAAATTGGCTAATCCTGAACTAACGGTCATAGCTATAAGCGGGGAAGGTGATTTCTTTAGCATTGGGGCAGGACATCTTCCCCATGCAGTAAGGAGAAATATTGATATCACTTGTATCATGGTCAATAATTTTGTCTACGCTCTAACTAAAGGCCAGACCAGTCCTACCACTCCGTATCTGGAACGGGGCGAAGGGCTGTTCCTTTCTGGGGAATTCTATCCGCCGGTAGACCCAATTTTAGATATGATCAGCTACAGTGTTTCAACGCAATCCAGTTTTGTTGCCCAGGGAATTGCTATCGATGTCCCTCATCTCGCCTGGCTAATAGAGGAAGGAATTAAACATAGAGGGTTTTCCTTTATCAGTGTGCTGACTCCTTGTGTTGTCTTCAATCCTCCGGAGCTGTTCAATACAATAAGGGAGAAGGCGAGTTATCTAAGAGAGGGGGAACTGGTAGAATTACCAGATACATCAACGGAAAAACCCTGGCTTCATGATCCCGGCGACATCAGTTTAGCCTTTAGGTTGGCTCAAGTTTCAGTATTGGAAAAACCCCATTTGGGGATATTTTTCCGAGGAAAAGTAAAAGGTGATGGTGCCGAGCACGTCCACCTGCCCGAGAGCTAAAACCTGAATTCTCCGAAGCCTCGCGGGCCGAGGTGCCCCCTATGTCAAACTCCTGCACGAAGAAACTAGCACAGACCTTGCTATCTGAACAAGATCAGAGTGTGTCCTCTTTCCCACTTTCCTAGCTATTAGGTAGGAAAGGAGACCTTTGGAGTCTCCATCCCAGTTTCCTAGCTGTCAGGTAGGCAGGAAACATTTTCTTCTAAACTCTTCTCCCATAGAGGACTCTGCTAGTTGGACACGAAGCCCGCCGCGATGACATATCAGAGATATGTGCTGGCATCGGTGCTGCATAAGACGATGAAATGTTTGGTTTCCCACCAGAGATATCAGGGCAAAACCACTTGACTTCAAGTGTGTTGGGACAAATCTGCTCAGCCTTGGAGACTATGTATGGAGCTAGGAGGGGTTCACGGTAAGAGCCTGTTGACAGGGCTTTTTTCTCAAGGTATCCTGTGGTCAGCCGACTGCACAGGAAATAATTCGTCCTAGACAATCCTCGTTCGATCCTTCCTCTGCAACCAAGGTGAGCACAACGACCTAGAGGAGGTAAGACTATATGGGGGTAATAAGGAGCATCAGTAAAGGCGTCGTACTGGCTGCTGGCGACGGCGGACGTTTACGCGCTCTAAGCTCCACTTGTCCCAAGGTCCTGCTGCCGGTGCGGGGCAAGCCGTTGATCTGCCACTCCATCGAGGCGATGGCAACGGCGGGAATCAGGGAAATAGCGGTAGTGATCGGCTACCGGGGGAGTCAAGTGAGGGCGGCACTCGGCGATGGCAGCCGCTTTGACGTAAGACTGGACTACATTCTGAACTCGGACTATCAGGGCGGGAATGCTATTTCATTAAAGAAAGTCAAACCTTGGGCTGCGGGGGAGCCCTTTGTTCTTTGCATGGGAGATCACATAATCGAACCGGCCTTCGTTTCTCGCCTCTTGGGTAAATCCGCCATTGCCGAGACGCTGTGCGTTGACTTCGCTCCAGCAGGCCACCACCAGTTCGCAGAAGCGACCAAGGTTGTCGTGGATAGCAGCGGCTGCATCAAGCGTATTGGCAAGGGGCTGGCTTACTGGAATGCCATCGATACCGGCGTCTTTCTGCTGACGGGGAAGTTCCTGGATGCCATAGACGAGCTCATTCCCGTGCTTGGCATCGATATCGAGATCAGCGACGTGATCCGGTTTCTGGTAGGCAGATGCTATCGTTTTGCCACCTGCGATGTTAGTGGTTGCTTCTGGGCAGACGTGGACACCGAGGAAGACCTGGACTTTGTCACGGCGTAGGAGACAGGAATGGATGCCGTGTACGATGGCTTTATCTCCAGACATATCAATCGGAAGCTATCGGAGCCGATAGCACGGATACTGGCCAGGACAAGACTGACCCCCAATCAGGGGACCTGGGGCGCAATGGGTATTGCGGTTTTGTCCTTTGGCAGCTTCGTTATGGGCCAGCATATTCTGGGCGGCATCCTGGCCCAGCTATCCTCCGTCGCCGACGGGATAGATGGCAGCCTGGCCCGTCTCAAGGGCATGACCTCGGTCTTCGGCGGTTTTTTGGATTCCGTGCTCGACCGCTACGCCGATGCCCTAATAGTGTTAGGAATGGTCTTATGGTCCCATTCCCATGAGAGCTATCCCGGAGTTTGGCTGGTCGGCTTTCTAGCCATTGTCGGCACCCTCTGCGTCAGCTATACTAGGGCCCGCATTGATCCTGAGCATCGTCTCTTATTCGATAAAGGACTTTCCTCGATCGCCTCGCGCGATATAAGGCTCTTCTTGATAATGCTGGGATGCGTCGCCGGCCAGGTCTATTTTTGCCTGGCGGCAATAGCTACTCTAACCAATCTGGTGGTTTTCTACAGGCTTATTTATAGCTACAAATGCCTCAGGGCAGAGGACGGACGGCCTGAATCTGCCCTCCGACCTGCGGAGCTAGAAGAGGATGCACCACAAAGCAGGCTTGAACGATGATCGTCCAGTGTGATTTCGATGGCACCATAATCGCAAACAACCTCAGCCTTCTGCTGAGGGAAAGATTCGCCATTGGGGACTGGCAGAAGATCGAGTCCGACTACCTTCGCGGTCAACTGACCGTGGAAGTGAGCAATATGCGGCAATATGCCCTCATCAAAGAGTCCAGGGGGAAGCTCCAGGAGTTTGCCCGACAAAACGTCGAAGTCAGACCGGGCTTTTTGGAGTTCGCTGAGCGTTGCCGCGAAGCTGGCGATGGGCTTGTCATCGTCAGCAGCGGCCTCGATTTCTATATCGAGGCGGCGCTCGACGAGATCGGCGCCTCAGACCTAGAGTTACACTGCGCTAGGACAGCCTTTGGCGAAGACGGCATCATCGTCTCCTACCTCGATCCTGAAGGTAGCATCATCGAGGAGGGGTTCAAGAAGAAATGGCTAGCCCGGCTGGAGGGACAGAGTGACTCGGTCACCTACATCGGGGATGGCCTCTCAGATTTGGAGGCGGCTTGTGCCGCTGCCCGTGTATTCGCTACTGGGCACTTACATACATTGCTCAGCGCTGCCTCAGTCGCCCACCACACCTTCTCCGACTTCCACGATATACTGCGCCAGATGCGCCGTCTTTGAAGGGTTGACATAACCCTCAGTCGGTCCACGCCGTGAGCTTAACCATTTTTAGGCATCGACCAACAAAATGATGCAATGTTCAGTAGATTCTTGACAAGGGAAGCTCAGGTACCTAAAGTGTTCATTGCTGAGTTTGCCATAAATGCTGATGACGCACACATACAACTAATGAAGTGTAAAGGTGGTCTGTATGAAAGGGTTTCGAAAAGAAAACGACGCACTTGTCTGGGAAATGAACCATGAGACGGTGTTGATTCAACCCTGGGGAAAAGATAGTCTCAGAGTGCGTGCAACCAAGTGCCCAAGAATAGTAGACGTGGCCGGCGCCTTACTCGGACCACTTGCTTCAGAGCCACACATCGAAATTCACGACAAAGGCGCCTTCATACAGAGCGGGAAAATAAAGGGTGAAATATCGAGACATGGCAGGATTCGTTTTCTCAAGAGCCTCGACAACACCGTGCTGCTGGAGGAAGCTATTATCCGTTACGGCCCAACTCGACATGCTTCTCGCTACTATAAGTCTTTGAGCAGCGATCTTTTCCGGCTGGAGGCAACATTCAACGCCTATGAAGGAGAGCGCCTCTACGGACTTGGGCAACACCAGCATGGCTTCCTCGACCAAAAAGGCTGTGTGGTCGAACTGTCTCAACAAAATACTGAAGTCTGCATACCCTTTTTGCTTTCAAGCCGGGGCTATGGTCTTCTCTGGAATAATCCAGCTGTTGGACGTGTTGAACTGGGAAGGAACCGAACAAGATGGATTGCAGAAGCCGCTCACCAGATCGATTATGTTATCGCCACTGGCGATTCCTTCTTCGACATTATGGAACGGTATGCTGATGCTACTGGTCATGCACCGATGTTACCCAAATGGGCTTCCGGTTTCTGGCAGTGTAAACTTCGTTACAAAACCCAAGAAGAATTGATGTCAGTGGCACGCGAATACAAGCGTCGCGGCCTGCCAATATCTGTCATCGTAGTTGATTTCTTGCACTGGACGCTCCAGGGAGAGTGGAGATTTGACCCAACCTGCTGGCCCGACCCCGCTGCGATGGTACGGGAATTGGAAGAGATGAACATCAAGCTTATGGTTTCGATCTGGCCGACAGTGAACGAGAATAGTGCCAATTTCAGGGAAATGAAGGAGCAGGGTCTCTTGGTTCGAACTGAAAGAGGAGTTCTCGCAACCCATTCCTTTTTTGATAACAAACCAGAAGGCCCAGTTTACTTGCACCTCTACGACCCAACCAATCCTGAAGCTCGAAGGTTCCTGTGGGAACAAGTGCGGGAAAACTATTACCGATATGGCATTAAGGTTTGGTGGCTTGATGCTTGTGAGCCTGAATTGGATGATGCTGGGGATCACGATAATCTGCGCTACCATATTGGAAATGGCCTGGAGGTTTCATGTATCTATCCATTAATGCATCAGCAAGCCTTTTATGAAGGCATGAAATCAGAAGGGGAGAGTGAAATTGTTTCACTCTCTAGGTCAGCCTGGGCCGGTAGTCAACGATATGGCGCTGCAGTCTGGTCCGGGGATATCGACTCTAGTTTTGAAGCTCTCCGAACTCAAGTGAGGGCGGGTTTGAATATCGGTCTGAGTGGCATCCCATGGTGGACCACGGACATCGGCGGCTTCTTGGGCAGCGATCCCAGCACAGCTTATTTCCGCGAACTTATTGTGCGCTGGTTCCAATATGGCGCATTCTGCCCGCTCTTCCGCTTGCATGGCTTCCGAGGCCCCCTAACCCCTGGGCCATTTCACGAAGTGACGGGAGCGCCTAACGAAGTGTGGTCTTTCGGTGATGAAACTTATGAAATCATTAAGGAAATTCTTTTCCTCCGTGAGAGACTAACCCCCTATGTCATGGAACAAATGCGTCTGGCGCACGAAAAGGGCATTCCACCAATGCGACCTCTATTCTTCGATTTTCCTGCAGATGAAGGCTGCGTATCCGTTGATGACGAGTTTCTATTCGGTTCTGACATCCTTGTTGCTCCGGTGCTGCATTATGAGGCGAGAAAACGTGGGGTTTACTTGCCAGCGGGGACAAACTGGACCGACGCTTGGACAGACGAAAAAATTGACGGCGGACAATGGATCGAGGCAGAAGCACCCCTTGAAAGGATACCCCTTTATTTGCGGAAAGATAGGCACCTCCCAATAAGAAGCAGGTAGTTCCTGGCGAGCTTGGATACGGGTTAGCGTAGATCGCCAGTGAAAATGACACTGTCAATAGAAGCTCTTCGATTGCACTTTATGGCTTGTATTTTATTTCCTGAGGGCCAGTGGGCTGTCAAACAGGATGGCCCCGTTCTCGTTGGGTTCGAATCTCTTTGGCTAACTGAGGAAAATCATCCAGCAACGATTCTTTGGTATATCGAGTTTTGCTCGCTATATTGATATTTGATACAATTCAGAACTATGTTTATCTTCGCCTACTCAGCAGTAATTGACTCCCTATTGCGAGATATCAGGATTTATATTCCTAAGTTTTCTGGAATGAAGGCAGGGGACAGAGTATTAGATATTTGCTGCGGGACAGGAAAGCAAGCGCTTCATTATGCAAAAGTGGGTATTATTGCTACTGGAATCGACCTAAATCCCGATATGATAGGAATGGCCGGAAAGAATAGAAGAAAACAAAGCTTAGGGAATGTCTCATTTCAAATGGCAAATGCTCTAAATTTACCATTCAAGGACAACTGCTTCGATTATGCTTCCATCTCTTTTGGATTGCATGAAAAAGAAAGGTCGGCAAGAAACAAAATAATTTCTGAAATGAAAAGAGTGGTAAAGAAAGAAGGTGCCCTGGTATTTGTTGATTTTAAGGCCCCTTTACCCCGAAATGCATATTCTTACTTAATCAAATCTATAGAATTTATGGCAGGGAGGGAACATTTTAGATATTTCAAAGATTATATTGAGCAAGGTGGATTAGATGAACTATTGAAGAAAAATCACCTCCACGAAAAGAAGGAGGGTTATCTTAAGGATGGAACTGTAGCAATAACAAAAACAAGAAATGCTTAACACGTCTATTTAAAGGTTACCTCCCTAGAGTTACTCACTAAGTCTCTTAAATCAAAGATCACGGATAAATCAAACCTAATTCACAAAACTGGCTTTCGCCGTAATAGCCGCACCCCCATTCGTTCAGCTACATCACTAGCTTGACCGCTTGCGGCCTTCCCCAACAAACCTTGACAGCCAGCGAGCAGGATTTTAGCATAGCCACAGTGGTTGATAGGGGAAATCACGGGTTAACTTTTGAGGGGGGGGTGACCATGGACGCTGATGCGATCGTAGTTGGAGGAGGGCCCACCGGGGTGATGGCCGCAAGAGCGGCGTCGGAGAGAGGAGCACGTGTAGCGCTCTTGGAGCGTTATGGGTTTCTGGGAGGCAGTCTCACCGCCTCTCTTGTCGGCACCCTGTGTGGACTTTTCTTAAGAGAGGGAGAAAACATTAGTTATCTGGTGGGAGGAATCGCCCGGGAATGCGCGGAGATGCTTAAATCCAGGGGGTTGGCCTTTGGGCCACTTCCCTGGGAGAAGACTGCGGTGCTACCACACGTGCCGTGGGGGTTAAAAAACCTTTTTGATGAGTGGATAGAGAAGGAAGAACGCATAAAGCTCTTACTACACACACAATTGTGTGGATGCAGGATAGAAGGCAGCAAAATTAGTAACATCTTGCTTGTCAACAAAGCTGGAACAAGGAAACTAACCGGAAAGGTATTTATAGATGCCAGCGGAGATGGTGATCTCGCTTACCAAGCTGGCGCTGAAATGGAGGGCAGCCCGGTGCAGTTTCCTTCCATGAATTTTTACATGGCGAATGTAAACGTTAACGAGGCGCTGACAGCTGGCTTATCCACACTACAAAATCTGATAAATGATGCTCTGGAGAAAGGTGATTACGATCTTCCAAGGTCTGGTGGAGCCTTTATTCCTACCATGCGTCCAGGAGAGGTGATTGTAGCGATGGGGAGGATTTCCATCAATGGCTGGCCAGTCAATTGCGCAGATCCGGAAGAACTCACCTATGCTGAGAGAGAGGGGAGAAAGCAGGCGCTACTATTAGCTGAATTTCTCAAGGCAAAGATGCCGGGTTTCTCTGAAGCCTTTATTCTGGACACCCCGACTCAAGTTGGTGTTCGGTCAACACGCCGGTTGGTAGGGAAATACGTGCTCAACAGAGACGATGTGCTCAAAGGGGCTCATTTCGATGATGCCATCTGTCGCTCTGCCTGGCCCATCGAGTTGCACGCCGAGGGAAAATCGACAACCTTGGAATTTCTCGAGCCAGGAAAGTATTATCAAATCCCGTATCGATCCCTTCTTCCAAAGGAAATCGGGAATTTGATCGTGGCTGGGCGCTGTCTTTCGGCCTCTTATGAAGCCCAGGCCTCAGCCAGGGTATCTGGAACCTGTATGGCCATGGGCGAAGCCGCCGGGATTGCAGCCGTCCTGGCTTTGGAAAAGGATGGAAATGTAGGGGAGGTCGATACTTCGGAATTGCAATCCATCCTGAAGAAGAGGGGGGCGATTATTTAGTCGGCGCGATGAGGTGATACACTAAGCCAGAGGACAAGACCATGGTGGGGCAGGCTTTGACAGACGACGATTTTGTCTTCGCTCATCCCGATGGCACTCCATGGGATCCCAGGACTATCACCCACGCCTTCGGGAGGATCATTCGGAAAGCAGGGCTGCCCCATGTTCGTCTTCATGACCTGCGCCATACCCACGTGACCCTGATGCTAAAGGCTGGGGTTCATCCCAAGATAGTAAGCGAGCGACTGGGGCATTCAAACATCGGCGTAACACTGGGCACTTACTCACATGTATTGCCTGGGCTCCAAGAAGCAGCGGTGAAGCGTTTTGACGAGGTGCTGGAACAGGTGGTTCAGGGACAGCGGATGTCGGCAAAATGTCGGCAGAACAGGACCAATCAGATGAGCGCCCGAAGGGATTCGAACCCTTGACCCTCGGTTCCGAAGACCGATGCTCTTGTCCGCTGAGCTACGGGCGCTTTTTCGTTCTATAGGCTGTGGTGTATGAAACGCTATCTGGATTCCTTTTTCGAACTATGGGCTGTGATGGATGAAACGCTATCTGGATTCTTCCCCTTTTTGCCCTACTGGCCACTCAAAATCAAACGCCACTTCGATAGCCAGTTGCTTTACCTCAAAATTACTGGCCCCAGTTCGAAAAGGGGTGAGCGGAGGGATTCGAACCCTCGATCTCCAGGGCCACAACCTGGCGCCTTAGACCACTCGGCTACGCCCACCGTTTCTATGCCATTTTAGCATAGTAGAGGGCGCATTTCCAAGGCGTTAGCGCAATCGCCCTGTTTCTAGCAAGCTGATAAAAGCGGTAGCTATTTTGGGGTCGAACTGCTTGCCAGCCTCTTGCTTCAATATTTCAACTGCCTGTTCCTGAGATCGCCGAGCCCGGTAGGGGCGGTCGCTGGTTAGCGCATCATAGGCATCCACTACCGCCATGATGCGAGCTGCTATCGGGATGTCCTCCCCCGCTAGCCCGTCAGGATAGCCCTTGCCATCGTATCGCTCATGATGGTGACGAATAACCTCAAGGATCAGCCTGTTCCGCCCCAGCGGCCTACATATTCTCTCGCCGATAATGGTGTGGGTCTTTAGCTGGTTGAATTCCTCTTCGGTGAGGGAACCGGGCTTAAGCAGGATTGACTCGTCAACCCCGATCTTGCCCACATCGTGCAGGATCGCTGCCTTATGCAGAGCCCGTAGCTCCCAGGGAGCGAGCCTGACCTCCTTTCCCAGGGTTAAGGCGTAGCTGGCTACGCGCTCGACATGGCCTTCAGTATAAGGGTCCTTGGCTTCAATAGCGGTGGCGAGGGCGATAATGGCATTTTCCACATTGACTAGCTCGTCATTTAAGCGCTTTGTTCGCACCAGGCACTTCACCCTGGCCAGAAGCTCCACGCTATTTATCGGTCGATGAAGGAAATCATCGACCCCAGCCTCAAAGCCTCTTATCTTATGCTCCGTTTCCTCGATCGGGGTAACCAAAAGCACAGGGATAAGCCTTGTCTCCTCCTTGCTCTTGAGCACGGCACAAACCTCGAAGCCATCCATCTTGGGCATCGTGGCGTCGACAAGGATCAGGTCTGGGGATTCCTTCTCCACCATAACCAGGGCTTCCGCGCCATT
>JADFVG010000191.1 GCA_015222405.1 Chloroflexota bacterium | reverse complement strand
TTCTGAAGAAACTGGCGAAGACCGCCGATGTGATGGTGGAGACCTTTCCCCCGGGCTACCTTGAGGAAATGGGTTTGGGATACGAGGCTCTCAGGAAGCTGAACCCGCGCCTGGTCCTGACCTCCATCACCCCCTTTGGTCAGACCGGTCCCTACCGCGATTTCAAAGGCCCGGACATGATTGCTCAAGCCATGGGGGGGCTGATGTATCTCGCCGGCTCCCTTGAGGACCCTCCCCACCGCATCTATGGCTCTCAAGCTTACCACTCGGCCTCGGTGGTAGCCGTGGTGGGCACCATGGTTGCCCTTTACGCCAGGGAGCTTACCGGGGAGGGACAGCAGGTAGATGTCTCTTTGCAGGAATCGGTATCTATGGCTATGGAGACCGCAATGCAGACCTATGATATTAAGAAAGAGATCCGCAGGAGACAGTCCCGCCCTGCCGCTATCCCCGGACTGGGGGTTTATGAATGCAAGGATGGGCACGTTTTTTCCTATATAGTAGCTGGCAGCGGCGCGGGATGGGATGTCATCGTTGATTTGATGGATAGCGAGGGGATGGCTGGTGACCTGAAGGACCCAAAGTGGGATGAAATATGGGCATTGGTAAGCGACATCCGGTCCCTGCTGGCGCTGGCAACAGATCGAGAAGCTCTCACGGCACGCATTGAGCAATTGGGGCACGTCGATGAGGTCTATGCCGCATTCCTGGCGAGCCATACCAAGGTTGAAATCTACGAGGGTGCTGCGGAGAGGCGGATCATGATCGTACCGGTGCAGACGGCCAAGGACCTTGTGGACAGCCCACAGCTGGCGGCCCTGGGTTACTTTGCTGATGTGGAACACCCGGAATTGGGGGCCACGCTTAAGTATCCCGGGGCTCCATATCAAATCCCAGAGGCCCCGTGGAGAATACATAGAAGGGCCCCCCTTATTGGGGAGCATAACTCTGAGGTATATGAAAAGGAACTGGGATTTACCAGGGAGAAACTGGCTATCCTGAAACAGGAAGGAGCTATCTAGGAGGAAAACATGGCGCAGAAGAAGCTTCCCTTTGAAGGACTGAGGGTCTGTGACTTTTCCTGGTATGCTGCTGCCCCGGTTGCCACCAAGTGGCTGGCAGACTTTGGGGCGCAGGTTATCAAGATGGAATCCACCGCCCGCGTCGACAATATAAGAATAGCATCGCCCCAGACTCCGGGCAAGGAGGAGAGCCTGAACGTTGGCGGGTGGTTCAACAACATGAATAGCAGCAAGTTATGCCTCGGCCTTAATCTCCGTCACCCCAGGGCAAGGGAGGTCTACGACAGGCTGATCATGGCAAGCGATGTAGTGGTAGAGAACTTCTCTCCCAGGATAAAGGAAAACCTGGGGCTCAACTACGAAGACTACGTCAAACTGAAGCCAGATATCATCTGGGTCGACCAGCCGATGCAGGGTCTAACCGGACCACATAAGTATCGGGCTGGCTTTGGGGCAGTCATCACCCCGCTGGGCGGTCTCAGCTACCTGACGGGATTCCCCCACCGGCCGCCGGTGGGCACTGGGACCAACTATACCGATTACATAATAAACCCCGCCCATCTTGCTATCGCCATACTAGGGGCGCTTCGCCACAGGCAAAGGACGGGCAAGGGGCAGCACATCGTGATGGCCCAGTATGCTTCTGCGGCCTCGATCTTGGAGACGGCCATCCTGGATTACACGGTCAACAACCGCATCCAAGGTCGCAATGGGAATCGCATCCCGCACGCTGCTCCTCACGGTTGTTATCGCTGCAAGGGCGAGGACAGGGAGGCTTTGTTTTCGTCCAGCCTTGGTCCTGCCCCGGGGAGAAAGGATGACCGCTGGTGCGTCATCGCTGTGTTCACCGACGAGGAGTGGGGAGCATTTTGTGATGTTATTGGCAATCCTCCGTGGACCAAAGACCCCAAGTTCGCCACCTTTCTTGGCAGGAAAGAGAACGAGGACGAGTTGGACACCTTGGTGCAAAGTTGGACACGGGAGAGGTCTCCGGAGGAAGTGATGATGCTGATGCAGCGCGCTGGGGTGCCTGCAGGAGTAGCCCAGGATGCTGAGGACATTTTGATCCATGACCCTCATTTGCGGGCGCGAGGCTACTATGTATATCAGGATCACCCTGAGGCGGGCCACACTGCCTATGATGGCATTCCCTTTAGGTTATCAGCTACCCCAGGTGAGTTGAGATCGCCTGCCCCCTGTCTAGGGGAACACACCGAGTTCGTGTGCAAGGAAATATTGCAAATGGCCGATGAGGAGTTTGACGAGCTGCTAGTGGAAGGGGTGCTCGAGATAGGTTGAAGTTGCAAACAAACGCCTA
>JADFVG010000190.1 GCA_015222405.1 Chloroflexota bacterium | reverse complement strand
GTCATCGAGCGTCCAACGCCGATATATCAGGATTCCGTCGTCTTTTAATGCGTCATATATCCTTTCTAGCGCGCCAAATAGAGTCACGTCTGAGGCAAAGATGATGTCGTATCCGTTGCCTAAATCATCTTGAGTAAAATCTCCGGCTATGACCCTGACTCGCTCTTGCATTCCATACTGTCCAAGATAATTCCGGGTAATCTCTATGACATGAGGCAAGTCGAACACGGTAACGTCAAGCTCAGGATTTAGTTGAGCAAATGCAATCGCATATAATCCATGACCCCCACCAAGATCGAGCAGCTTTCTGGCTTTCTTAAATTCGGGGAGGGCCGCTACCGCATTGACTGCTCTTTGAAGAGACCCCGACATTGCGCCTTCCGCGTGTCCCAGCGTGAAAATCCGGTCTATGTATTCGTGCTTTTCCTGTGGCGTTTTTTGAATGCCTCTGTCTTTCAAGGCTTGCCCCATGTGAGACCAATGATCGTAGCCTCTGGCCATAAGCCTAAGCAGATTGCCCTGATAGAAAGGTTCGCCTTTTACCAGAAAAGTCGATGCTAACTCGGTGTTGGAGTACCTATCGTCCATTTTGGAAAGCAACTGGAGGGCCACTAAAGCGTTGAGAAACTTCTCGGTGAGGTGCGGATCAGCCTTGATCTCTACGGAGACCTGTTGACCGGTTCTCGGTTCTTTTAACAGTGTGAAAATGTCGTACTCAACGGCAGTAAATAATATCTGGGATATTTGATAACCACTCGCCATCGTTCCCAATGGCTCGGAGCTGACTTCAGGCACCGCATCTAGCATCTCCATTGCAGACCTCCTTTCTGTAGCACAGTCGCAAAATGCCCTTGACCCCTTTAAGAAACCCTGTGCCTTGCAAGCCGTACTTAATGCAACAAGTTGCAGTAAGCACCGAAAAAATCATCTAGCTGGATCCTCGAAATACTTCTCATCAACCCCAGCTTGGCTGAGTATGTCGTCAGAAACCCTCGTTATTCTGTCCTTCTCTTCTTTTCTACAATTGTAAAACTCCAAGAGCATCTCGGCGAATTGCCTTACCCCATTCAATCCCTGCCATCCTATGACAGGTTTTAGACCACAGGGGCTTTCCATCCACAACATCACCTCCCCCGATTTCCTGCAGACATCTATCCGAAAAACCGTCATTTCATCTCCTCTTCCTAGAACTCTTTTCTTCATAAGGTCTTACCGAACACTTGCTAGTGGTCTAAATGCACTTAGTTGCAATAACCGTGCAAAAAAGAAGGGAGCTCAGCGAGCTTCCCCCCTCTCAACAACAACGGAATGCTCCAGAAAATCGATGCTCTTTACCTTGGCCTGGAGCAGCTTCTGCTCACCGAGGAGAGCGGTCAGCCGGAGGCCGTCGTTTTCACATTCAACGAGTACCACATCACCCATCACCTCCTCTTTACCACTGACGGTGTCAATATAGACAGTAGCTATGCACATAGTTCCCTCCTTGGGAGTAGCAAGTCCAGGATTTTCCCCACTTCCCCCACCGCATTTCCCCCTCCCAAAGGGCTCCCCTCCAGGCAAGCCTCGAAAATCTGGGGGTCGTGGTGAATCGCCCCGATTAAAGCTATATCCCTCTTCCTCAGCTTATCCTTTAACTTGGCAGCAAGCTCCTCCGATGTGATCTTGTTCAGCACAGCCCAGACGTTACTTATCCCGACCCCGGCAGCAAGACTATTTACCTTTTCAGCCAGCGCCAAAGACTCAAAGGAGGGCTCGACCACGATGAGCACACTATCTACACTTGTCTCCACGCCCCTGCCGAAATGCTCCACACCTGCCTCCATATCGACGATCGCCACTTCGTTCTCTTTGAGCCGCAGCTTTTTCAGGAATTCCCGGCTCACCACCCCCATGGGGCAGGCGCAGCCCTCCAGCGATTGAAGGATCTTGCCTACGCTCACCAACCTGATGCCATCCTGCTCGAGTATGTACTGGCGGGGGATGTTCTCCACCAGGATCTCGCCCTGTGCTAGAAGCTCCATTTGGTGCTCTGATTCCCCTGAGGAGAACTTGGCGAGCATCTTTTGCTGCACACTCCTCTTGCCACCAACCAGCTCCATCAGAGGATTGGGCGCTCTATTGAAGCCGAGCATACGGAAAAGGCCTGAATTAGACTCGTCTGAGTCGACGACCAGCACCCGATAGCCTCTCTCCCGCGCCCCCTTTGCCAGCAGGGTGACCAGTGCGCTCTTGCCACTGCCACCCTTGCCACAAACCGACATTTTCGTCATTTCGCTCGTTTTATAACTAGTTGCAACTAATTGCAACTAGTTACCCAAGCGGCATTCTACCAGAACGCCACCCAAATGTCAACTCATTAAATCTACCGATGCTTCTCGCAGCGAACATACGTGGTTGATCTTGGATGGGAGTGTGAAGTTCATCGAACAAGATATATGGGATTCGTGGAAGAGCAAACCAAGCCCCTATCTCATCGGTGTTGCCAAGTCTTTCCGAAAAGACGCAATGTTCCAGTTCGGACGCCGTTCTGCACAGAGAAAAGACATTACTGGTATACTTGCTGTGCTTAGCTTCATCCCTTATAGATCGGTTGCTTTATAGCCACTTTTCTGATATGCTCTTACTTTGTAATTAGAATGGAGGAATGAGTGTACGATTACCAGTTTGCTGATGACGCTTTCGCAGTTTGGGTGCTGATTCACCAAACCTGGCGTGCGATGCGTAAGTCAGAAGAGCGTTTGCTCGCTAAGACGGGCTTGACGCC
>JADFVG010000189.1 GCA_015222405.1 Chloroflexota bacterium | reverse complement strand
GGCAGGATGTAGTAAGCGATAAGCTCTTCGCAGGCTAGCGCCGGGCAGCGCTTCTCGAGGATATGAGCTTCATATTCGTCGCGAAAATAGCGGATGGTGGTGAGGATGGGGTTTGGCGCCGTCCTGCCCAGACCACAGAGCGAGCCTTTTTTCATATCTTGGCCAAGTTCAACCAGCAGGTCGATATCCTCTATCTTACCTTGGCCTTTAGTAATATCCTCCAGTATACCCAGCATCTGCTTGGTTCCCAGCCGGCACATGGTGCACTTGCCGCAGGATTCCTTGCAGGTGAAGTCCAGGAAGTAGAGAGCGGCATCCACCATGCAGTTATCCTCATCCATGACCACCATACCCCCCGAGCCCATCATCGCCCCGGCACCGGTGAGCGAGGTGAAATCGATGGGCGTATCGAGCAAGCTTTCAGGCAAGCATCCCCCTGATGGCCCTCCGATTTGTACCGCTTTGAAGCGCCTGTTTTTGGGAATCCCACCGCCGACCTCAAAGATGAGCTGGCGCAGGGTGGTGCCCATAGGGACCTCTACCAGGCCTGTGTTTAACACCTTGCCGGCCAAGGCGAAAACCGCAGTACCTTTGCTGCCATCGCTACCGATGGAGGCGAACCACTGGCCTCCGCGCCGGATAATCTGGGGCACGCAGGCGAGGGTCTTGACATTGTTGATCACGGTTGGCTTGCCCCATAGGCCATGGGTAGCGGGGAAGGGAGGGCGGTGACGGGGCATGCCCCGCTTGCCCTCTATCGACCTCATCATCGCTGTCTCCTCCCCGCAGACAAAGGCTCCAGAGCCTCTCATCACTTCGATGTGGAAGCTGAAGTCGCTGCCCAAAACGTTATCGCCAAGCAGCCCGAGGCCTTCAGCTTGGTTGATGGCGGTATGGGCGCGCTCCACAGCCAGGGGATACTCCATGCGCACGTAGATATAACCTTGAGCAGCGCCAATGGCATGGGCAGCGATGGTCATCCCCTCGATAACTGATTGCGGGTCGCTCTCAAGGATGGCTCGGTCCATAAAGGCGCCGGGGTCTCCCTCATCGGCATTGCAGATGACATATTTTGGCTCCCCTGCCACCTCGCGGCATATCTGCCACTTCTCTCCCGTGGGAAACCCGGCTCCGCCACGACCCCTAAGTCCTGACTTTTTCATCTCATCGATCACCTCCTGCGGCTTCATGTCCAAGGCCTTAGCCAGCCCGCTATAGCCACCGTTGGCGATGTATTGGTTTATGTCCTCGGGGTCGATAAAGCCACAGTTCTTAAGCAGGATGCGGGTTTCATGCTTGAACCGGGGCTGATCAAATATGGTGGGGATGAGTTCATTTTCCTCTAGGGCACCGAGGATGAATTCCAGGCAGGGGTCATCGCCGATGATGAAGTCCTGCACCAGCCGCGATGCAATTCCGGGGGTGACATAGCCGTAGCATATGGGAGGCCAGCCGGGCTTTTCTACGATGACCATCGGCTCGGCATAGCAGTGCCCCATGCAACCAACCTGGGTCACTTTAGCCTTAATGTCTTGCTGTGCCAGCTCATCGTTGATGGTTTGCAATATATCAAGAGCGCCGGCTGCCCTGCCGCAGGTGGCGGTGCCGATGAGGATACGGGGCTCTTGACTTTGTTTTAGTGCTTCCCACTCCGAGACTGCGTGAGTTCTAATCCTTCCAAAGGCCTTCAGGGTTTGTTGTCGAGCATTAACTGCCACTTGCTATTTGTCCGTGCCCTTTTCTTTCTCAAGCTCGAACGATAGTAAAATACCGTCCACCCTGGTCGGCGACACCTTGCCCTCGACCCTCTCATCAACCACGGTCACCGGGGCCATGGCGCAGCAGCCAACACAGGCGACACGCTCCAAGTCGAACTCACGGTCTGAGGTTGTTTCTCCCACTGTGATGCCCAGCCGCCTTTCCCAAGCCTCGAGAATGATCCTCCCCCCTTTTATATGGCAGGCGGTTCCCATGCAGACTTTAATCGGGTGCTTTCCCGGGGGGTTGAGGCGAAATTGGTTGTAGAAGCTGGCAACGGCGAAAACCTCTAATTCCTTGATCCGCATCGATTTGGCTACCTGCTTGATTGCCTCCCGGGGCAGGTAGCCAAGCTTAGCTTGAATATCTTGCAAAATGGGGATAAGATTCCTCCTTTCCCCATGGTATGCTCTCAGTATGTCCAAGGTGTGCTCTTTTATCTGTTCTTCTTCCTTGGCTAGCGATACATCTGGCACCGCCTTTTGTTTTCTCGAGGGTCGCTTCTTGGTCATATTAGGGAAATAGCTTTCTCCGGCAAGAGTGCCCAAATTCCATATTCATTATACCATAGTAAGGCTGGGCTGGGTATGAAGCGGCGACCGCTTTTAGCTTCAGGGGCGAATCTTGGTTACATTAGCCCTATTTTGCTTTAGGGCAAGCTCAGGGGCAACAATGGCTGGTGAGAATTTTGGCCTGTCAGGCAAAGCGGTAGATGGTCTTCTTTGCCACCTCTGGATCTCGAGAGCGGTATATGGCATCATCGAGGCTGATGAGCCCGCGGCGATAAAGATCGATGAGGGCGTGATCCAGGGTTTGCATCCCGACCTGGGTCCCTGTTTGCATCACATTCACCATCTGGGGGGTCTTCCCTTCTCGGATAAGGTTCCTGATGGCGTCGTTGGCGATCATCACTTCCACGGCGACGATGCGTCCGTCGCCATTAACCTTGGGGAGCAACGTTTGATATATCACCCCCTGGAGGGTGGTGGAGAGCTGGATTCGTGCCTGTTGCTGCTGGTAAGGGGGGAAGACGTCTATCATGCGGTCGATAGCCAGAGTGGCACTGGGGGTATGGAGGGTGCTGAGGATGAGGTGCCCTGTTTCGGCCGCAGTGAGAGCAGTGGCAATGGTATCCAGATCTCGCATCTCGCCGACCAGGATGACATCAGGGTCTTGGCGCAGGGCGTGCTTTAGGGCATTAGCGAATGACTTGGTATCTGTGCCTACTTCTCGCTGGGAGATGAAGCATTCTTTATTTTCATGTATAAACTCTACCGGATCCTCGATAGTGATAACGCGTCGCCGTCTCGTAGTATTAAGATGCTCGATCATGGCGGCCAAAGTGGTGGTTTTGCCACTGCCGGCGGGACCGGTGACCAGAACCAGACCGTGGTCCCTCATGGCTAGGTCTTTGCATATCTCCGGCAGTGCGAGCTCATCGATGTTGGGGATTTCAGTGCGAACGATGCGGAAGGCAAGGCTCACGGTGCCCTTTTGTAGGGAGGCATTGACTCGGAAGCGCCCCACTTGGTAGATGGCGATGGCGAAGTCCAACTCCAGCTCGCGGGCAAAAGTCTCCCTCTGTTCCTCAGAGGTGATGTCGATAAAGGCCTGGGTTACATCTTCGGCGGCAAGCTTTTCCATACCGTTGTGGGTGTTAAGGTCACCATCGATGCGCAACACCGGAGGGCTGAAAGTGTTAAGGTGAAGGTCTGAAGCCCCGGACTCTACTAGAAGCTTGAGCAATCCGAGGATACCCTTACCATTCTCGGCACTGCCACTTTTATGTATTGTTGTGAGTTCCATACCATTGCTCCTGAAAATGTCGACACTCGCATCGATAGTAGCATATTTATTCATTTTTGTCAATACCTGCTATTTTTATCTAATTTTGTAACTTAACGACTAGGTTACGCAGTTAACGCCTTGCCCCCTCATAGTTTGCTTGGTGCTTGCTTTAGACCTTTGCTCCACTCCTAACTTTCAGATAGATGACCAGGATTTGTGCGAGATCAACCCGTCTCTAATTTTAGCTTATGGTTTTGCGCCAGGGCAATGGTACTTTGGAACCAAATACGATGGCAGTTTAGTCCTACGCCCTGTGTGACTGCGGGCTACTGATCGTGGATGATCAACAGTGTAGCGGCGTCTATTGCGCCCTACGCTGTCAAGGGGGAACTATTTATGGCGGTGATGCGGTGATGACCTTATTGCTCGCCAAGACGGGATAGGCGATCCATGATCTCACTAGCCTCGTTGATTATCCTGTCCACCACTTCTTTCACTGTGGGCACATCATGGATCAGACCCACCACCTGTCCGCAAGACATCATGCCGGTCTTAACATCGCCACTTGTCATTGCCTCGCGGCCCAATGTGCCTGAGATGAAGGGCATGAGTTCCTCAAGGGTGGTTCCCCTCTTCTCCATCTCCAGGACCTTCTCCACGGTCTCATTTATGAACACCCGGGACGGCTCGTCGAGGGATTTCTGGGCTAACACGGTGGCAGTTTCCGTTGCCTTGACGAAAGCCTGTTTGAAATTGTCATGCAGGGGACACTCCCTGGTCACCATGAAGCGGGTGCCCATGAGCACCCCTTCGGCTCCCAGGGCGAGGCAGGCGATAAATCCGCGGCCATCACCAAAGCCGCCTCCCCCCACCACTGGTATCTTCACCGCGTTCACCGTCTGAGGGAGGAGAATGAGAGTGGCAACCTCCTCCATGCTGGGATGACCGCCGCACTCAAAGCCCACGATCTCTAGAATGTCGGCCCCCAGTCGCTCCGCGGTTTGAGCATCGCGCACCCGGGCGCACTTATGCATAAACACAGCGCCGCCGCTCTTTATTTGCTTGGCATAGGGCACAGGGCTTCGGCCTGAGGTTTCGATCACCCTTACCCCTTCTTGGAGCGCAGTGTCAATATACTCTTCAATGCTTACCGGTTTAAACGCGGGGAAAAGGTTGATGTTCACCCCGAAGGGCTTATCAGTGAGGCCCCGGGTCTTTCTGATCTCCTCCCGCAGTTCCTCCTTGGTATCGCAGATGGCAGAGACGATGATGCCGAAGGCTCCAGCGTTGGCTGCCGCTGCCACGAACTCCGCCCGGGAAAAGGGGTACATCGTGCCAACGATCAGGGGATACTCAACCCCCAGGATTTCTGTCACTCTGGTCTTGAAAATAGCTCACCTCCCTTAGTATCGGCGTTAGGCAAGGAGCTTTGCCTTTGTTGCTTCCAGCACCTCCTTGGCTTCGGCAACAGTTTGCTCAATCACTTCCTTGCAAGTAGGTAGATCATTGATTACGCCAGCAACCTGTCCCACAGGGAAAGTCAAGAGGTCAATGTCGCCCCCTTCCACAGCCTTCCGCAGGCCAACGGCCTCGCCTGCTTGCCGGGCCAAGCTCCAAATGCTTCTCCTCGTTTTCAAGCTCTGAAGGAAAAGTTTCCACAGCGGAACTTCTAGCATCTGGCTAATCTCTCTGGCAGCGGACAGGGCTTTTACTGGGGAAACTATCCTCTGCCCGGCGATACGTTCCGACATCTTAGTTTTGAGCACCCTGCCAGGTATCCCAGAAAAGCGGTCAGAGTATAGCGTATCCTCCGCACTAGCCTGAAGGCAGACTTGCTTGATGTCGTCAGTGACGGGGCTCTCTTGAGTGAGCATAAATCTAGTGCCCATGGATATGCCCTCGGCGCCTAAGGCCAGAGCTGCTGCCAGCCCTCTGCCGTCGCAGAAACCACCGGCGGCTATGATAGGAATATTTACCCAGGCGCGGGCCTGAGGTATCAATACCAGTGAACCAATGTCGCCTCCATGCGCTGCTGCCTCGTGGCCAGTGACGATGAGAAAGTCAGCTCCGTCTAGCTCTGAACGGCGCGCATGTCTGTGCATCACTACGGTAGCCAAGACCTTACCGCCATACTCGTGGGCTGCGTTAATAATCCAATCGGCTCTGCCCAGTGAAGTATTTATCACCGGGACCTTCTCCTCCAGGGCTACCACTGCATTCTCTCTGGCTCCAGGAAGCCATAATGTAATATTTACCGCAAAGGGCTTATCGGTGAGTGACCTAACCTCTCTGATAGCTTCTCTTGCTCCTTCGGGAGCATAAATGGAAGGATTTAACATGCCCAGTCCGCCGGCGTTGGAAACGGCAGCCACCAGCTTGGGGACGGCCACGTAGGCCATTCCCGCTAGCATGACGGGATGCTCTATTCCCAATAGCTCAGTCATTTTTGTCTTCATTCTTGGTCTCCTTTCTCGTTGCCCCTGATTACCACAACCTTCCTGTGCATGTAGTCTCACCTTGCCTTCTTAAGCATCTCGAGCACCCTTGTTTGCAACATTAGCTATCCCCTGAAAAGCTGCTCTCGGCGAGGCAAAGGATACCAACAATAGTGGATCAAGTCAAGACACTGAACCAAAACCCTGTGGGCTCCCGCTCATTGACCTTTATTAGTGGTCTTGGTATACTCCTTTTGCTTACCTCATTTCACGGAGGGCGACTTCGTGGCCGATGTGCAACCCTTTCGCGGTCTTCGTTATAATCTGGATCGAATTGGCGATTTTTCCACTGTGATCAGCCCTCCTTACGATGTGATTTCACCTGAGCAGCAGAGCGTGTATTACAGCAAGAGCCGGCATAACGTGATCAGGCTTGAGTTCGGACAAGAATTAGCTTCTGACTCTGCTGAGGACAATAAATACACTCGGGCCGCCAGCACCATGGAAACTTGGCTCCAAGATTCCATTTTAATCAGGGAGAACCATCCTGCATTCTATCTTGTGGAGCACCGCTTTCCATTTCAAAATGGGGTGAGAAGTCGCTTTAGTCTCATCGCCCGCATCCGACTCGAGGATTTGAACATCGGTCAAATCCGCCCTCACGAGATGACCATGCGAGGGCCTGCCATCGATCGCTTCCTCCTTCTCCAGTCCTGCCGCGCCAACTTCAGCCCGGTAATGGGACTGTTTCGCTACGAAGGGCGAGGGGTTC
>JADFVG010000023.1 GCA_015222405.1 Chloroflexota bacterium | reverse complement strand
GGTGGACATACAGCACGGGCCCAAGCGGAGAAACCCCAGAGGCGAAAGAGTCGCTTGTAGAGTCCTGTGGTACTGTCCTGCCGAATTCGGGCGACTATTTCTTCACCATGGGATTCGATGGGGCGGCAAGTCCAGCATCAATGGAGCAGGAAATTGACCTATCAGGCCTTGGCGGCACTCCTGTTACCTTCGAAGCTGGCGGGCGGGTCCAGACTGAGAAGTATTGGGAGCCAGGTTGGCCAGATCCGGCAACTGACCCAGGGCCAGGGAATTATGACCGCGGTGCCCTTTTTGTTGAGTTCTTCGATGGGGGAGGCGGAGGCCTGGGAGTGTTCCCGCTGGATCCAGTAGAGCACCCGTGCTGTGAGCAATGTGGGGTTCCACTTACCTATGCTGACTTCTTCCTGACTGGTGCTGTGCCTGATGGTGCTGCATCAGCGGTCTACATGCTGGAAGGCTATCGGATACAGTCGATGTACATCAATGTCTTCTTTGATGACCTGTTCTTTTCCGTCGACGTAGCACCACCCAGCTATGACCTGACGGTGAACAGCACCGCCGGTGGCTCAGTAACCGAACCCGGTGAGGGGACCTTCACGTATGATGAGGGCACAGTGGTTGACCTGCTGGCGGTGCCCGCTCCCGGCTACACCTTTGTCAACTGGACAGGTGATGTGGGCACGGTGGCTTTTCCCGATGCCGCGGATACAACCATCACCATGAACGGAGACTACTCCATCACCGCCAACTTCTCCCCGATAAGTCCGCCCCCTGTCGGCGGCACCATAATTCCAACGGATAAGCTGGGACTGGTAATGCCGTGGATTATGGCGTCAGCGCTGATAGTGGTTGCTGGTGTCTCGCTAGCAATGTGGAACAGGAAGCGAGGAGCAGAAAGAGCCTCACGCCGCTAACCCCAAGTGAAGACATAAGGACAAAATTGCGCTATTATTAGGTGGGAACTGCTGTTATGGCATTTGGGATGGCGGGGTTATATGCAGCGCACAGGGAGGCATAGCCCAAGAGAACGAAAAAAGGGCAGAAAGTATCCGCTCAGGAAGATACTGGCGTATGGGGCTATTGCTGCCCTAGTTTTAGGTTTTGGCCTCTATTTCATAATTGACCATCTAATTCAAGCTACACCATTGGACTGCAGCCAAGTAGATGTTCCCAGGGCTGCAATTGTTGACCAGCTGGGTATTTCACAACCAAACGAGACCTTCATTGAAGAATCCACAGCCTTATTGAACGATGCGGGATTTGATGTGGATTACTACGAGGGGGAATCGGTTACGGTGAAGTTTTACAAGAAGCTCCCCACGCATTGTTACAGTCTTATACTCCTCAGGGTGCACAGCGCCACCTTCAATCCGGAACGTCGTGTATTGGACTTCTTTACCTCTGAACCGTATAGCAAGAGCAAATACGTAGGTGACCAACTGGACGATCGGGTCAGAGCCTGCGCCTTTGCTCCATACGAGGAGGGGGACCCGGTGTACTTTGGCATCACCCATAAATTCGTCCGCTCCAGCATGAAGGACGAATTCAACAATACAATGGTCATCATGATGGGCTGCGATGGTCTGAAATATGACGATATGGCTGAGGCATTTATAGAAAAGGGTGCTGAAATCTATGTAGCGTGGAGCGGACTCGTATCTGCGCCACACACCGATCAGGTAACCATCGATTTACTTCAGCGCTTTCTTGTCGAAGAGCAAATGATAGAACAGGCAGTAACCGGAACAATGAATGAGCTAGGCGCCGACCCAAAATATGAAAGCGTACTATCGTATTATCCATCTGACGGGGGAAACTGCACCATCCAAGACATTCTAAACAAATAACCGTGGCTCAAGTTACTGCATCGCTTCTCTGGAGATGCCCCGGGCTGCTTTACCCTCTACTGCTCTCCTCCACGGCTTCAGCGTACTCCAAGACCTCTCCAATAAACTCTGCGGGGATGGCAAGCCAATTGAGGTATCGAGAGGACAGCTGCTGAGTCCTGAAAAAAAGGTTCCACACCCCGCAGACCCTATCAGCCGACTTTATAGGGAGACTGTAGAAGGAGCAATATCCCTCCCTCTTGGGAATCTCCCTGAAGAATCCAGCCGCCTGGTGAAGGTCAGCAACAAAGACGGGCTCCCCTGTGAACACGACAGACCCTATAATCCCCTCACCCAGCCTGACGGGGGTTGCTTCCGCCTCCTTAACACATGCCTCAGATAGCCCGCGATGGCAGGCATAGGTGAGCTCGCCCTTTTCTTCATCAAGCAGGTAGATCTCTGCTCCATCCACCTTTGAGCCTTGCAGCGTAGCCTCCAAGGTAGAGTCGAGGATCATCTCCAGGGGACCATCCATCATCAGTCTGGTGCGTCGGGAGTCCCTTATTGCTTCCTTACCGATCATCGGAGCCCGTAGACCTCCATTCCTTACCAGTTTAATGTAGTTATTTTGTTCGATTTCATCTAACTTTAACCATGATAATACTATTCTGGCAGCAGCGGAAGCGGCTCTGGCAGGATTTTCAGTACGGAAAAGGTCGTAGAACCTTTGGCCAGCAATAATTCAGTCCAAAGGTTTGCTCGGCAATGATTTACAGCTTGAGTGGCCACATATATGGGGATGGCGACGATCTTTGACCACATAGGGATAGCCGGCTAGAGGACGAGGGTGAGCACTGGTTGGAAGCCCTTGGGTGTGTTCAGCCGCTACTTTTCTACCTCTAGGATGGCGACCAGTCCATGTCCACACCCCATTCCCTTTTGAAGACTCATCTCCAGCTCCCTGAGGGCATAGCCGAGACCGGGCTCGATGATGTCAGCCCGGACATCCCCCATCTCTGAGCGATGGAGAGCAGCGATGAGCCGACGCATTCCAGCCATGGCCATTCTCAGCGGCCTCGGATGATGACGCTCTATCTCAGGCCGGGGAGAAGCCTTGGCCCCATCATAGTGGCGGAGGAGGGCGATGACATATCCCACCAGAGCATTCCAGGAGCTATGGAACATGGCGTAGAACTCATTTACGGCAGGGAAACCGTCCTTAGGAACGTAGTTGACCAGAAGACCTTCCAGGTCGGTTCGCATGTTGTGCTCGAACAGGGAGTTGACCCGTTGCCGAAGCGGCTGGGCATGGGGATTGTAATCCCTGGTATCTATGTGGCGGCCGACCAGCACCGAGCGGTCGAAAAGCCGCCTCAGCCTGATGTTTACCCCGGACTGACGCCTGGCAGACTGGATGATGTTGAGGACCTCCTGCCGGGAGAGAAGGGCAAGGGTCAGAGAGCTGAGCTCCCGGTGCTTCCTCTGATCCTCAGGGTAAATATAGGAAATCACATAGTCCATCCATTGTTCCTCGCCCAAGTTATTGCTCCACAGCGTTTGCCACTCGTAGGAATAGCGGCCGAGCCAGTCAGCGATGATGAGAGAGCCATCTCGACCATTTTGGGCTAGCTTGGCCAGCAGCCGGGCATTCTGCTCATGGCCGTTGTGGGAAACGGCTCCATAGGAGGCAAGGTAGAGGTCGTAGAGCTCCTCGGCCTCCAGGTCCAGTTCGTTGAAGTTGGCCTCAACGAAGGCCATGTTGCGGTGGTGGCCGTAGATGGCCTCGGCCTGGGCTATGAGTCCCGGGTTGAGTTCAACCCCCTTGTAGAACTCCAGGAGACCGGGCTCGATGGCTATGTTGGCATGGCTGGAAAGGCCCGAGTCACCACGCTTCACGTCCATAAGCATCTCATAGCCGTCGCCGCTGCCGCAGCCGAGGTCAAGGATGCGTAGTCCTTCCCCCATCTGCTTCTTCCGGTCTACCATCCTTTGCAGATAGGGCTGGAGGAAGAGCCGCAGCACCTCATCCTCCCACAGCCGCCTCACATTGTCATATTTACCGCTGAGGCCAGTGACCTTCTCATATTGGCCACTCCTTACAGCCTCGTCATAGGCGGATCTCTCGTACTTCATAGCTCACCTCGCGCTTCTCGCTGCAATTCTTCCACCATCCTCACCGCATCGAAGGCGTCGGCGCCGTAGCCATCGGCCCCGATCTCGGCGGCGAACTCCGCTGAGGCTGGGGCGCCGCCGATGAGCACCTTGACCTTATCCCTGAGCCCAGCCTCGGCCAGGCTGTCGATGGTTTCTTTCATCGCCCTCATGGTGGTGGTCAGCAGCGCCGAAAGGCCAATAATGTCGGGCTTCTCCTCCCGGACAGCGGCCACGATCTGCTCCGGGCCGACGTCGGCGCCCAAATCCTTGACCTCATAGCCGTCTCCCCTGAGGATGATAGCGACGATGTTCTTGCCGATGTCATGGAGGTCGCCCTTCACCGTAGCCATCATTACCTTCCCCTTGGCAGCCATGCCTGCTTTGGCCAGTTGAGGTGCCAGGATATCCATGGCTGCCCCCACCGTCTCTGCCGAGGCCAGCATATCGGGGATGAAGTACTCCTTGGACTCAAACTTATTCCCTACTATCTTCATCGCCGCCGTCAGCCCCTCGATCACTATACGCCTAGGATCCAAGTCTTCATCCAGCGCCCGCTGGACGAGCTCCTTCACTCCAGGCTGCCCCACCATCTCCTCATCGAAGCCTTCGTCTTCTTTACTCATACGGCCCTGGATCACGTTCTGCTTTATTTGCTCTATGATGTCATCAGTCAT
>JADFVG010000188.1 GCA_015222405.1 Chloroflexota bacterium | reverse complement strand
CCTGTAATCAGGGATGCATCTACAGCTTTATGACCTCTTCCAATCTTACCTGCGTGGTTAACCCGGAGCTGACTAAGGAGCGCCAGATGGCCATCACCCCGGCTACCAAGACGAAACGGGTCCTGGTTGCTGGGGGCGGCCCCGCTGGTATGGAGGCAGCTCGGGTAGCCGCTCTCAGGGGACATTACGTTACCCTTTATGAGAAAGAGCCCGAACTTGGCGGCCAGTTCCGAATCGCCACCATCCCCCCGGCGAAGCAGGAGATCGTCCCCTTCCTCAAATACCTCTCTCGCCAACTAGATAAGGCGGGGGTCAAGGTAATGATGGGGGAGGCGGTCACTGCATCCGTGGTTGAGAAGATGAAGCCCGATGCGGTAGTGGTGGCAACTGGTGGCAAGCCCCTCATCCCGGATATACCTGGAATCAGCGCCGATAACGTGGTTGCCGCCCACGACGTGCTCACCAGCAAGGCCATAACCGGTAACAAGGTACTCATTGCCGGCGGGGGCATGGTGGGCTGTGAGACTGCTGACTTCCTCGCCGAGCGTGGCAGGCATGTTACTATTGTGGAGATGCTGCCTGAGATTGCCAGCGATATCGCTCCGGGACCCAAGTTCTTCCTCCTCCAGCGACTGGCAGAGCAGGGGGTGAGGTCCGTTACCTCAGCCACCATCAAGAAAATAACTGCCGCCAGCGTCGTCATTGACCGGGAGGGTAAGGAGGAGACCATAGGCGGTATAGACACCATCGTCCTCGCCCTGGGCGTGGCCTCGGTGAGGGAACTTGGGGATGAGATCCAGGACAAAGTGAATGAGGTGTACGTCATTGGCGATGCCCAGACTCCAGCAACGGCTATGGAGGCTATCGCTGCCGGAGCTGAAATCGGGAGACAGATATGAGCTGGTTGCAGAGCGGGGTTTGTCTAATTATGTCTCTATAGCTTCAGCATCGACTGCATCAGCTTCAATAACCGCTTTGAGGGCGGAAATGCTAACCTCAAGCTGTCGGTCATCGGGCTGGCGGGTGGTCAGGGCCTGCAGAGCTAGGCCGGGAGCCAAGAGGGCTCTTACTATACCATGTTTGGCATGTTCAGCAGCGAGGCGCATTAGTTCGTAGCTGAATGCAGCGATGACAGGCAGAAGAAGAAGTCGCCACAGAAAGCGTTGATACATGGGGGGTCGCCCCAGGAATACGAAGGCGATGATGGCGATGACCAGGACAATGAGCATAAAGCCGGTGCCACAGCGGGGATGGGCGGTGGTGTATCTTCGAACCTCGTTCACCTCCATGTCTGCCCCGGCTTCGTAGGCATTGACCACTTTGTGCTCTGCCCCGTGATAACCAAAGATGCGGCTGACACCAGGCATCAGGCCAATGGCCCAAATGTAGGCAATGACAATGACAAGGCGGATTACACCATCCACTAGGTTGCTTACAGGATCTGAGCCAATGTAGGGGTCAATAGCCCAGGTGATTGCCAATGGGATTGCCAGGAACAGGACCAAGCCCATGACGAAGCCGAATGCCACCGACCCCCAGAGCAAAGCAGGCTTGGCCTTTATCTCCTCCTCCTCAGTGAACACATCAGCGGAGTAGAGCAAAGACTGAATGCCCAGGACGACGGTTTCCACCAGCATAATGATCCCGCGCACTAGAGGGACCTGCCTAAGCGAACCACTGAAAATAGTTGGCAAGCGTCTGGTAATAGTGGTGATCTCATCGCTGGTTCGGCGAACGGCGATCGCTAGGTGATTGCGACCTCGCATCATCACCCCTTCCATAACTGCCTGCCCTCCATAGTGGAACGGTCGAGCCAAAATCCCCTCCTACCTTTAGCACCCTAGCACAGCTTATTCCAAACTGTCAAAACGTGGCAAATCGTGTTCCTG